>DATLLN010000359.1:0-6355 GCA_035537835.1 Gaiellales bacterium | reverse complement strand
TTTCAACGGCACGATCTCGCACGACGAACCGCTGCTGGCGGTGCTGTTCCGCGAGATGTTCGCCGAGATCGGCATCGACGTCACCGAGTCGCTCTACTTCGAGGAGTTCGCGGGCTACTCCGATCCCGAGATCGTCGACCGTGTGCTGGCGCGGTTCGGCCGGGGCGGCGAGCCGGAGACGGCGAAGCGGCTCGTGGCGCGGCGGATCGAGCTCTACCTGGCCGCAGTCGCGGAGCGCTCGCCCGTGCAGCCGGGGGCGACCGAGGCGGTGCGCGAGGTCGCCGCGCGGGTGCCCGTGGCGATCGCGTCGGGAGCGTCGCGTCCGGAGATCGAGGCGGTGCTGAAGGCGACCGGGCTGCGCCGCCTGTTCGAGGTGATCGTGACCGCCGAGGACATCAGCAACAGCAAGCCCCACCCCGAGGGCTACCTGATCGCGCTCGGGCAGCTGAGCGTGCCCGGAGCCGGCGCGCTGGCGTTCGAGGACTCGGATCTGGGCGTCACCGCGGCGATCTCGGCCGGCATGCGGTGCGTGGCGATCGAGGGCACCTCGCCGCCGGACCGGCTGCGTGCGGCCGGCGCGGAGGCCGTGATCCCGGCCCTGGACTGGTCGCTGCCCGCGGTCAGCGGCCTGTTCGCTACGCCTTGACGGCGCGGGCCTTGAACGAGATCCGGAAGGTGGCGGACTGGCAGGCGTCGGCCACGGTCTTCGGCATCGTCACATGCAGCGTCACCGTCTTGGTCGCCTTGCGCTTGATCACCGCGGCCTTCACCCCGCGCGTCGACACGGTGACGTTGGCCGCGATGCCCAGGCATCCCGCGCGGTTCGTCGTTCGCACGACCGCCGCCTTCACCGGCAACACGCGGATGCTGTAGCCGTACGGGTTGGTCACGCGCAGGGTCAGCGTCTTGGTCGCGCCGGGATAGAGCCCGGCCACGGGCGTTGCCTTGATGCCGAACCCGCGCTTGGACGCGATCAGTTCGAGACTCGTCGCCTTGGCCGGGCCCAGATCGCTGAGCGAGGCGACGGCGATGGCAACCGCGAGGGCGCCGAGGGCGAGAAGGAGCGTTCGTTTGATCATGGGTGGAAGGTGAAGCTGGTGGACACGGAAACGGTGTTACCTGCCTTATCGGTCGAAACGGCGTGAATCGTGTACCCCGTGTTGTTGACGAAGCGGTTGGCCGCCATCGCCAGGTTCCAGTTCGGGGTCGCCCAGATGGCGGTGGACAGCACCTCGGCCGCGGACAGGAACCCGTTCGCACCGTCCCAGTAGAGGTTCGGTGCGGCGGTCTGCCGGAAGCTGGCCTGGACCTGCCAGATTCCGGCGCTGGCGTCCGACGCCGTGCCGCAGACGTCGTCGACGCCGGCCGTGCCGCAGCCGCTCGCCCACCCGCTGGCGTACGCCGCGGTCGGGTAGGTGATGGTCACGGTGGGCGCGGTGTTGTCGACGATCACCGACTGAGCCGGGCTGGTCGCCGCGTTCCCCGCCGGGTCGGTCGTGGTCACCGTGAAGGTCTTGGTGCCCGCGCTCAGCGTGGTGTTGGTGGAGAGCTGTGCGCTGGCATAGGCGTGTGAAACGCCACCGGTGCTGCAGGCGGCCACGCAGGCCGGCAGCGGCAGCACCGTCTGCCCGGTCGTGAAGCTGTTCACCTTCGCCGTCAGCCCGTACACGCCGCTGGTGGCGTCCGACGCATCGGCGTAGACGACGTACGTGCGGTTCTGGCCGGCCCATATGACGCTGAAGGGGGATTCAAAAACACCGGCCTGCCTCCCGACTTGACCGGTCTATACCAGTTGTGGCAGCATCCGGCGGATGCGCACGGAGGCCAGAGCTGTTGTCATCGGAGGCGGCGTCGGCGGCTGCAGCATCCTCTACCACCTCGCCAAGCTGGGCTGGACGGACGTCGTCCTCGTCGAGCAGTACGGCCTGACCCACGGGTCGACGTGGCACTCGGCCGGCCTCGTCGGCCAGCTGCGCTCGACGGTCAGCCTGACCAAGATGATGCAGTACTCGGTCGGCCTCTACGCCGAGCTGGCCGAGGAGACCGGCAAGGATCCCGGCTGGCACGAGCTGGGGGGGCTGCGGCTGGCATCGTCGAAGGCCCGGTACGAAGAGATCCAGCGGCAGGCCGGCTGGGCGAAGAGCTTCGGCCTGCCGATCGAGATCGTGTCCGCCAGAGAGGCGCAGGAGCTGTTCCCGCCGATGAGCACCGACGGCGTGCTGGGCGCCGCGTACATCCGGCAGGACGGCTACCTCGACCCCAGCCAGCTGACCTTCGCGCTGGCCGACGGCGCGCGGCGGCGCGGCGCCGACATCGAGCAGCGGACGAAGGTGGTTGAGATCGTGCTCAGGAACGGTCGGGTGCACGAGGTCGTCACCGACAAGGGCACGATCCGCACCGACGTCGTGATCAACGCCGGCGGCATGTATGCGTCCCAGATCGGGCGCATGGTCGGCGTCGACGTGCCGATCATCCCCTACGCCCACGAGTTCCTGGTGACCGAGGCGTTCGACCCGCCGTTGCCGGCGCTGCCGACGCTACGCGACCCCGACAACCTGATCTACTACCGCACCGAGGTCGGCGGGCTGATCATGGGCGGCTACGAGCGCGACCCGGCGCCCTGGGCGCTGGACGGCGTGCCTGACGGCTTCGAGGCAGAGCTGCTCCCCGAGGACTGGGAGCGGTTCGAGGAGATCCTCCAGAACTCGACGATGCGGGTGCCGGCGATGGAGACCGCCGAGGTGCGCAAGCTGTTCAACGGCCCGGAGGCGTTCACGCCCGACGGCGAGTTCATCCTCGGCGAGTCCGACGTCGGCGGCTTCTGGGTCGCGGCCGGCTTCTGCGCGCACGGCCTGGCCGGCGCCGGCGGGATGGGCTGGCAGATGGCCGAGTGGGTGGTCAACGGCGAGCCCGGGCTCGACCTGTGGCATATGGACATCCGCCGCTTCGGCCGCCAGTACCGCAGCCAGCGCTACTCGCTGGCCCGCGCCAACGAGGTGTACTCGACCTACTACGACATCAAGTACCCGAACCACGAGAAGCAGTCCGGCCGACCGCTGCGGCTGTCGCCGGCCTACGCACGGCTGACCGAGCTCGGCGCCTCCTTCGGCGAGAAGTCGAGCTGGGAACGTGTCAACTGGTTCGACTCGAACGCGGCAGACGGCGACGAGGCGCTGCGCCCCCGCGGCTGGGCAGGCGAGCACTGGTCGCCGGCCATCCACGCCGAGGCGATGGCGACGCGAGAGGCCGCCGGGCTGTTCGACCAGAGCTCCTTCGCGAAGGTCGACGTGCAGGGCCCGGGCGCGGCGGCGCTGCTGCAGCGGCTGTGCGCGAACCGGGTCGACCGCACCGTCGGGGCCATCGCGTACACCCAGATGCTGAACAGCCGCGGCGGCATCGAGTCCGACTTCACCGTCACCCGGCTCGGCGAGCGGTCATTCCGGATCGTCACCGGCACCGCCTTCGGCAACCACGACATGGCGTGGATCCGCAAGCACCTTCCGGACGACGGCAACGTAACCGTCAACGACGTCACCTCCGGCCTGGCCTGCTTCTGCCTGTGGGGCCCGCGGGCGCGCGACATCATTCAGCCGCTGACCAAGAGCGGCCTGTCCAACGAGGCGTTCCGCTACATGACCGCCGCCGAGATCTCGATCGGCGCCGTGCCCTGCCTGGCCGGGCGCGTCACCTACGTTGGCGAGCTCGGCTGGGAGCTCTACTGTCCCTCCGAGTACGGCCAGGCGCTGTGGGACGCGCTGTGGGAGGCGGGCCGCGAGCACGGCCTGCGGGCGTGCGGCTACCGCGCGATCGACGCGCTCCGCCTGGAGAAGGGATACCGCGCGTGGGGCACCGACATCACGCCCGAGGACACGCCCGGTGAGGCCGGCCTCGGATTCGCCGTGGCCGTGGACAAGGACGACTTCATCGGGCGCGAGGCGACGCTCGCCGAGCGCGAGCGCGGCGGCCCGGAGCGGCGGCTGTGCTGCCTGACCCTGGCCGACCCGCTGGCGGTCTGCCTCGGCTCCGAGCCGGTGCGCGTCTCGGGCGAGGTCGCCGGCCGGGTGACCAGCGGCGGCTACGGCTTCGCGGTCGAGCGCTCGATCGCCTACGCCTACCTGCCGGCGGCGCAGTCCGAGGTCGGCTCGGCCGTCGAGGTCGAGGTGTTCGGCGAGTGGGTGGCCGCCGAGGTCGCCGCCGAGCCGCTGTGGGATCCCCGCGGCGAGCGGATCCGCAGCTGAAAGCTAGGCTGCGGGTGTGTCGATCGGATCGCCCGAGGACCTGGATGCGATGCGAGCGGCGGGACACGCCGTCGCCCTCACGCTGGAGGCGATGCGCGAGGCGGTTCGGCCCGGCGTGACCACCAAGCAGCTGGACGAGGTGGCCGAGCGCCGGCTGCGTTCGCTGGGCGCGCGATCGGCGCCGAGCCTGGTCTACGACTTCCCCGGCTGGACGTGTATCAGTGTCAACGACGAGGCCGTGCACGGGATCCCCGGCGACCGGGTGCTGCTGGCCGGCGACCTGGTCACGCTCGACGTGACCGCGGAGCTGGACGGCTTCATGGCTGACGCCGCGATCACCGTGCCCGTCGCCGAGGTGGACGACGAGTCGGCCAGGCTGTGCTTGTGCGCGGCCGACGCGCTGCAGCGCGGGATCGCCGCCGCCCGGGCCGGCAGCGCGGTCTCCGAGATCGGCCGGGCCGTCGAGGCCGAGGTCGAGCGGCAGGGCTTCCGCGTGCTGCGCGAGCTGACCGGGCACGGGATCGGCCGCACGATCCACGAGCCGCCGACGGTGCACAACCACGAGGCGCCGGGCCAGACGGCGGTGCTCGACGAGGGCGCCGTGATCACGATCGAGCCGATCATCTCGACCACCACCCGCTCGGCGCGGATGCTGGCCGACGGCTGGACGGTGGCGACGGCCGACGGCAGCCGGGCCGCGCACGCCGAGCACACGATCGCGGTGTTCCACGACGGCGCGGTCGTTCTGACCGCAGCCTGAGCGTGGAGCGCGAGGACTGGGAGCTCGAGTACGGCCGGTCCGACCGGGCGCCGGCAGAGCGGCCCGGGCGGCTGCTGGTCGAAGCGGCCGAGGGCCTTGCGCCGGGACGGGCCCTCGACCTGGCGTGCGGCGAGGGTCGCAATGCCGCCTGGCTGGCCGAGCGCGGCTGGCGGGTGACGGCGGTCGACTTCTCGGCCGAGGCGCTGAGCCGGGCTCGACGGCTGGACACCGACGTCGACTGGCGGCAGGCGGACGTCCGTGAGCTGGAGATCGCCGAGCGCGCGTACGACCTGGTGTGCTCGCCTACCTGCACCTGCCGCCCGAGGCGATGCGGGCGATGCTGGCGCGGGCGGCGGTCGGCGTGGCCGCCGGCGGCCGGCTGGTCGTCATCGGCCACCACGTCGACAACCACGAGCACGGCTGCGGCGGACCCAGCAATCCGGCGGTGCTGCACGACCCGGAGTGGATCGGCCGGGCGCTGGCAGGCTTCGAGGTGGAGCGGTCCGACCGTGTCGCGCACCCGTCGACACCGGAGCACGGCGGCACGGGCACGGCGATCGACTCACTGGTCGTGGCGCGAAAGCCGCCCGACGTAATGGCTGAGGGTCGGCCACGGGTCGGTCAGGCTGATGCCGTCGATCCGGTCGCCGGGCCGCCACCAGCCGAGCGCCCGGAGACGTGACCAGCGCCGTGAGCGCGCGGCGACGCGCGCTTCCAGAGGCAGCACATGGAACGTCCGGCCGACCGGGACGCGGGCCGACGGTAGGGTGGGAAGCCCGAGCGCGAGCCGGACGGCGCGCTCCGTCGGCCGAAGGCCGAGCCGCTCGCGAAACCAGGTCGTCCCGGAGAGCCGGGGGTTCAGCTCGATCAGCGTGATCCCGTCGGCGTGCTCGAGCAACTCGGCGTGGATCACCCCCTCGTAGCCGGCGGCCGCGCAGACGCGGTCGCACAGCGCGATCGCCCGGATGGCGCCGTGATCGTCTCGCATGGCGGTTCGTACGGCGGCCGCGCGACCGCCAGACGGTGGGTACTCCCGCAGCACGACGTGCGCATAGGCGATCTCCAGCGTGCTTCCGCGGCGCAGAAGCACAACACCGAGCTTGCGGCCCTTGGCGACGAGCCGCTGGACGATGGGCTCCAACCCGCGCTCGCGGAGCCGGGCGATCTTGCGTGCGCCGCTCTCGACCGAGTCGACCGTCCTCGCGCCGCGGGCGCAGGCCACGGCATCGGCGGTCGCGTGTGCCGACGTGCGCGCCTTGACCACCGCCGGGAGTGCGGCGGCGACGAGATCGCGGCCGTCGCTCTTCGCCGGCACCGTCCAGGTCTCCGGATAGGCAACGTCGCAGGACGCACACAG
>DATLLN010000358.1:0-2045 GCA_035537835.1 Gaiellales bacterium | reverse complement strand
GCCAGCGTCTTCATGCCGCGCAGCAGCAGGTAGGCGCTCATCGGGTCGAGCGTCGCCCCGGTGATCTCGCGGTAGTGGAACACGGCCCGCACGAGGTCGCGGCGGCCATCGAGGCCGAGGTCACCCGGGGCTGCGCGCTGCTCTACCTGGAGACGCCGACCAACCCTACGCTGAAGGTGGTGCCGATCGCCAGGCTCGCGGAAGCCGGGCACCGCGCCGGGGCCGTCGTGGTGGTGGACAACACTTTCGCGACGCCGATCAACCAGCAGCCGCTGACCCTTGGCGCCGACCTGGTCGTCCACAGTGCCACGAAGTACCTGGGCGGCCACGCCGACGCGATGGGGGGCGCCCTCTGCGGCCGGCGCGACCTCGTGCGGGGCGTGTTCCACTACCGCGAGATCACCGGGGCGACGCTCGACCCGATGAGCGCCTACCTGCTGCTGCGCGGCATGAAGACGCTGGCCCTGCGCATCGAGCGCCAGAACACGAGCGGGATGCGGGTGGCCCGGTGGCTGGAGCAGCACCCGCGCGTCGAGGCCGTGCACTACCCAGGCCTCACCGCGCACCCGCAGCACGCCGTGGCGGCGGCGCAGATGCGCGGCTTCGGCGGGATGCTCAGCTTCGCCCTCGCCGGCGGCGTCGACGAGGTCCAGCGGGTGCTGCCGCGCTTCCAGTGCATGCACCGCGCGGCCAACCTCGGGGCCGTGGAGACGGTCGGCGGGGTCCCGGCCACCACGAGCCACGTCGAGTGCTCGGCGGAGGAGCGTGCGGCGATGGGGATTCCCGAGGGCCTGATTCGCTACTCGGTGGGCATCGAGGACGTGGAGGATCTGATCGCGGACCTCGCCCAGGCCCTCGGTTAGGCCGGAGCGGCGCGGCGGGGGGCCATCGCGTAGATCGCGGAGAGCACCGCCAGGCACGTGCCGAAGGCCAGCCACTCCCTGAGCGTCATGCCGGTGAACAACCAGGCGATCACCAGCGCGGCGAGGACGGGCACGGCCGACCGGGCACCGGCGTCGCCGTCCCGCCGGCCGAGTTGCCACGAGGCCACCACCGAGCTCAGGTAGAGCGCGAGGACCGAGGCGTTGGCCAGCACGGCGAGCGGCTCGAAAGTGCCGGTCGCGGCGAGGGCGCAGGGCACGATCGCGGTCGCGACGATGGCCACCTGCGGCGTGCGGTAGGTGGGGTGCAGGGAGGCGAGCGCCGCCGGCAGGTAGCCGTCCCGCGCCAGCGCGAAGAGCATGCGGGACATGGAGAGGACCATGCCCCCCAGGTAGCCGAACATCGACACCGCAGCCCCGCTGAGCAACAGGGTCCGCGCCCAGCCGCCGAACGCGCGCTCCGCGGCATCGGCCAGCGGCACCTCCGCGCCAGGCAAGGCGTCGCCGAGGATGCCCTGCACCGACACCTGCAGCATCAGGTAGAGCACTGTGATCCCGATCATCGCGAGGGCGATGGCGCGCGGGACGGTGCGGGCCGGGTCGCGTACCTCGCCGCTCGGCACCAGCGCCGTCTCGATGCCGGCGAATGCGAAGATGAGCAGCAGCGACGTGCGCGCCACGTCGCCCGGCGACGGCCACGCCTCGACGCGCAGGTTGGCGCCGTCGATCGCGAAGAGGCCGCCCACGGCGACGAGCAGCAGCGGCAGCAGCTTGGCGACGGTTGCGACCGTGTTGAGGCCCGCCGCGAGGCTGATGCCGCGGAAGTTCACGACGGCCCAGAACCCGAAGGTCGCGAGGAGCACGGCAGCCGCGCCGGCGGTTCCGCCGAGGGCTGGCACGAGCAGCCCGACGCTCGCCGCGTAGACGGTGGCGACCGCGGCGGTGGCGAAGCTGCCCACCAGGACCAGCAGGCCACCGGTGAGGAACGCCGCGTAGGGGCCGAGGGCCACGCCCACGTAGGCATAGGCGCCGCCGGTGAGCGGCACGCGGCGACCGGCGTCGGCGACGCACGCGACGATCAGGCCCATCGCCACGGCGCAGACCAGGTAGGCCAGCGGCGCCGCCGCTCCGAGCGACGTGGCGACGCTGGCGGGCAGGCGGAAG
>DATLLN010000357.1:0-3723 GCA_035537835.1 Gaiellales bacterium | reverse complement strand
GCGTGGCAGGCCGGGCTCGCGTGGGCCTTCATCATCGGGGTGATCGTGCTGTGCGGGGCGCTGGTGGGCCCGTGGATCCTGCGGTGGACGCCGCGGGCGGCGATGCTGGGCTCGCTCGCCGGCATCTCGATCGCGTTCATCTCCATGCGCCCGGCGGCGCAGATGTGGCAGGCGCCCTGGATCGGGCTGGTCGCGTTCGCGTTCATCCTCGTCGGCTGGCTCGGTTCCCGGCGGATGCCGTTCGGCGCGCCGGTCGGCCTGCTGTCGGTCTGCGTCGCGACCGCCGTCGGCTGGATCGCCGTGCTCGCCGGCTGGTCGGACATCCTCCAGCCGTCGGCCGTGTCCGAGTCGCTCGGCCAGCTCGCGCTGCACCTCCCGATCCCCGGTGCCGAGGTCCTGCACGGGCTGCGCGACATCGCACCGTTGCTGGCGACGGCGGTTCCGCTGGGCGTCTACAACTTCGCGGAAGGCATGAGCAACGTGGAGTCGGCGGCCGCCGCGGGTGACCACTACCGGGTTCGCCAGGTGCTCACCGCCGACGGCATCGGGGCGATCGTCGGCTCGTTCCTCGGATCCCCCTTCCCGCCCGCCGTGTACATCGGCCACCCGGGCTGGAAGCAGGTGGGCGGCCGGATCGGGTACTCGCTGGTCACCGGGATCGTCGTCGGCCTGGTCTGCTTCACCGGGCTGGTCGGCACCTTCCTGGCGATCTTCCCCATGCAGGCGCTGGTTCCGGTGCTGCTCTACATCGGGCTCGTCATCGGCTCGCAGGCCAGCACCACGTCGGCCAAGCGGTACGCGCCCGCGATCGTGCTGGCCCTGCTGCCCAGCCTCGCCCAGTGGGCCACCGGGCTGGTGGACAACGCGCTCGTCGCCGCCGGCACCAGCGCCGCCACCGTGGGGACGGGCAAGCTCATCGAGGCGGGCGTCATCTACGACGGCCTGAAGCTCTTCGGCCAGGGTGCGGTCCTGGTCGGCATCCTGCTCGGCGCGATCGCCTGCTTCGTGATCGACCGTCGCTACTACGCCGCCGCGGCCACCTCGGTCGTCGCCGCCGCGCTGTCGTTCATCGGGCTGGTCAACGCCGAAGCGGTGATGTGGAACGCGGCTCCGGCGGTCACCCTCGGGTACCTGCTGCTGGCCGCGATCCTCGCCGGGTTCGGCTATGCGGCGCGCGCGGAGAAGTCCGACGAGCTGGACGACGGGCTGCTGTTCGTCAACGGCACCCTGATGCGCGGGCTCGCGCTGCACGGCAACCTCGCCGGCGCCGAGCTGCTCGAGGAGGTCAGCACCGCGCCCGTCTACCGCGTGCACAGCATCGACGACGTGCACCCGGGCATGTACCGGGCGGACGAGGGTGGGGCGAGCATCTCGGGCGAGCTCTACGCCGTCCCGATCGAGACGCTGCTGCGCGTCGTCGAGGGTGAACCGCCCGGGCTGTACCGCGGACCGGTCGAGCTGACCGACGGCCGGGTCGTGCCGGGCATCCTCTTCGACGAGACCACCGCCAAGACGCATCCCGAGATCACCGGCCTGGGCGGCTGGCGGGAGTACCTCGACTCGAAGTCCGACGTCTCGAGGCGGTAGCCGGTGACCCTGGACGCGGGCGCAGAGCCCGCGGCCGAGTTTCACCAGGGCTGCTGCACGACGCGGTCGACGGCGATCCGGACGAGCACGCGCCCGCCGGTGCGGCCGCCGTAGTCCTGGTAGGGGCCGCCGGTGTAGCGCTGGGACAGCCGTTCGATGTGGTCCGCGGCGCCGTCCGAGGTGGTGTCGACGACGTGGCCGCGCAGGTTCCAGTAGCGGGACAGATCGGCACGCTCGCAGACGTTGACCACGACCCGCGGGTCGCGCCGGATGTTCGCCAGCTTGCGGTGGCCTTCGACGGTGTTGAGCAGGAGATGGCTGCCGTCGGTGTCGATCCAGGTCTGGGTCAGCTGGGGAGCTCCGTCGGGCTCGACCGTGGCGATGAAACAGGGGTTGGGCGCCCGCAGCAGGGCGATCAACGGTTCGGGGAGGGCGTCGGGACTGCTCATAGAGGAACAAGCTTTGGGGTGCCCTCGTCGCCGCGCAAATCGACGGACGCGCGGTCAGCCCCGGGCCTGCTGTCAGTCGATCGGTGGAGCCCGAGATCCACCGCCCACCGGGCCCATCGGCCGATCCCGATCGACGGCGTCCGGCGCGAGCCTGGTCCTACCAGCAGCCGAGGCCCCGGCCGCGCGACCAGGAAGATCCGTCATGACCACCGCCACCGCACCGATCGACATCGCCACGACACCCACGTCAGGGCCGGAAACACCGCCTCCGGAACCCGTCTTGCGCCCGGCCGCCAAGCGCCGGATCGCCCTCGCCAGCCTCGCGGGAACGACCATCGAGTTCTACGACTACTTCATCTACGGCACCGCCGCCGCTCTCGTCTTCAACAAGGTGTTCTTCCCCGGCCTGGACGCCACCCTCGGCGCACTCGCCGCCTTCGCGACGTTGTCCGTCGCCTTCGTCTTCCGGCCCATCGGTTCGATCCTCTTCGGCCACATCGGCGACCGGCTCGGCCGCAAGCGCACACTGATCATCACGCTGATGCTGATGGGTCTGTGCACGGTCGGGGTCGGCCTGATGCCCGGCGCCGCCTCCATCGGCGTGCTCGCCCCGGTCCTGCTGATCCTGCTGCGGGCCTGCCAGGGCCTCGCCGTCGGCGGCGAGTGGGCCGGCGCCGCGCTCTTCGCCACCGAGAACGCCCCGGAAGGGCGCCGCGGCCGCTACGCCCTGTTCCCCCAGCTCGGCGCCTGCATCGCGTTCGCCTTCGCGGCGCTCACGTTCCTGGTGGTCGACCTGAGCATCGGCGAGACCAGCGACGCTTTCGTGGCGTGGGGCTGGCGGATCCCGTTCCTGCTCAGCGCCGTGCTGATCGCCGTCGGGCTGTACGTGCGGCTGCACACCGCCGAGACACCGGTCTTCACCCGCGCCCGACGGCAGGGTGGCACCACGCGGGCGCCGTTCGTGGAGGTGTGGCGCCGTCAGACCCGCACGATGCTGCTCGCCATCGGCGTCACGACCGGCATCTTCGGCGCCATGACCGTCGGTTCGGTCTACCTGACCAGCTACGCGACCGCGACGCTCGGACTGAGCCAATCGACCATCCTGCTGATCGACGTCGTCGCCGCGCTCGCCTCCGGCGCGACCACCGTGCTCGCCGCCCTCTGGTCGGACCGCATCGGACGACGCCGGCTGGTGCTGACCGGTTGCCTGGCACTGGCCGTCTGGTCGCTGGTGCTGTTCCCGCTGATGGCCATCGGCTCGTCCCTGGCGGTCGGCACCGGGATCACCGTGCTGCTGGCGCTGGTCGGGGTGGCCTACGGACCGCTCGGGGCCTACCTGCCCGAGATGTTCGCCACCCGCTACCGCTACACCGGCGCCGGCCTCAGCTACAACCTCGGCGGTGTCGCAGGCGGGGCAGTGATCCTCCTGCTGGCCGCCCCCCTGGCCGCCTCCGCGTGGGGCGCAACCGCGCTGGGCGTCTACATGGCGACCATGCTGCTGGTCAGCGCCGGGTGCCTGCTGGCCCTGCCGGAGACCCGCCACCGCTCGCTGATCAGACGCCCGTCCGAGCAGGCCGGCCGCGCCTCTGGTGCGACCGGCCTGCTCGCGGCTGCCGTGCCCGGCGAACCGACGGTTCCACCCGACGACGGACAGCGGACGGAGATCGCTGCGCGAGCCGCCCTATCC
>DATLLN010000356.1:0-4284 GCA_035537835.1 Gaiellales bacterium | reverse complement strand
GCGTGCCGGTGCGGCCCATGCCGGACTGCACCTCGTCGTCGATGAAGAGGATGCCGTGGCGCTCGCAGCGCTCCTTGAGCCCCTGGATGAACTCGGGGGGCATCACCGTGAACCCGCCCTCGCCCTGCACCGGCTCGAGGATCACGCAGGCGACCTCCTGGGGGTCGACCGTCGCCTTGAACATGAAGTCCAGCCCGGCCAGCGCGTCCTCGGTGGAGATGCCGCGGTACGGGTACGGCGCCGGCGCCCGGTAGACCTCGGGGGCGAACGGGCCCATCCCCTTCTTGTAGACCAGCTTCGACGTCAGGGTCATCGTCAGCAGCGTGCGGCCGTGGAAGCCCCGGTCGAACGTGATCACCGCGTCGCGCCCGGTGTGGTAGCGGGCGATCTTGACGGCGTTCTCGACGGCCTCGGCGCCGGAGTTGATCAGCACCGCCTTCTTGTCGAAGTCGCCCAGGCCGTGCTCGACCAGCAGCCGGCACACCTCCAGGTACGGCTCGTAGGCGGCCACCGGGAAGCACGAGTGCAGCAGCGCCTCGGCCTGCTCCTTGATGGCGGCCACCACCGCGTCCGGGGTGTGGCCCAGGTTCAGCACCCCGATGCCGCCGGCGAAGTCGATGAACTCGCGGCCGTCGGCGTCGATCAGGCGCGCGCCGTGCGCGCGCGAGGCGACGATCGGCGCCAGCGACACCCCGCGCGCCACGTAGGCGTCGCGTTTGGCCATCAGTTCCTGCGTCCGTCCGGTTGCCTGCACTGCCATGGGATGCCCGCCTTCCGAGAGAATTTGCTCCAGCGAGTATAAGCCGGGGCGGTCAGATCGCGCAGGAGCTCCTGATAGCATTGGCCAGTCTGTCCAACCCGCGACGGGCTGGTCGCACCGAAAGGACTGGGTGAATGAGCACGAACGGCTCGCAGGGCTCCGCCAACCACCAGCAGCTGCAGACGCTGGCCAAGCGCCACCTCCTGATGCACTTCACCCGCCACGGGTCATACGAGCATGGCGAGGTGCCGGTGATCGCGCGCGGTGACGGGTGTTACCTGTACGACTCGACCGGTAAGCGCTTCTTCGACGGGCTGTCCGGGCTGTTCTGCACGCAGATCGGCTACGGCTTCGGCGAGGAGCTCGGCGAGGCTGCGAAGCGGCAGATGGAAGAGCTGCCCTTCTACATCAACTGGAGCTACGCCCACCCGCGGTCGATCGAGCTGGCGGCGAAGATCGCCGAGCTCGCCCCGGGCGACCTGAACCGCGTGTTCTTCGTGTCCGGCGGCTCCGAGGCCAACGAGTCGATCATCAAGCTCGTCAAGCAGTATCACCAGCTGAACGGGCACCCCCGCCGCTACAAGATGATCGCCCGCCGGATCGCCTACCACGGCACCACGCTGGGCGCGCTCAGCCTGACCGGCATCGCGCCGCTGCGCGCCCCGTTCGAGCCGCTGATGCCGGGCGTCCGCCACGTCAGCAACACGAACCGCTACCGGCGGCCCGAGGGCGAGACCGAAGAGGAGTTCACCGACGCGCTGCTGACCGAGCTGCGCGACGTGATCGAGCAGGAGGGCCCGGAGTCGGTGGCCGCCGTGTTCATGGAGCCGGTCCAGAACTCGGGCGGCACGTTCACCCCGCCCAAGGGCTACTTCCAGGGCGTCCGCGCGATCTGCGACGAGCACGGGATCCTGATGGTCGCCGACGAGGTGATCTGCGGGTTCGGCAGGCTGGGCGCGTGGTTCGGGTCGGAGAAGTACGACATCCGCCCCGACCTGGTCACCTTCGCCAAGGGCGTCGGCTCCGCGTACGTGCCGCTGGGCGGCGTGCTGACCACCGACAAGGTGGCGGCCCCGTTCATGGAGGGCACCAACATCATCAACCACGGCATCACCTACGGCGGCCATCCCGTCGCCTGCGCCGTGGCCCTCAAGAACCTCGAGGTGATGGAGCGCGAGGACGTGATCGGCAACGTGCAGCGCAACGAGCCGTACTTCCGCGAGCTGCTCGACCGGCTCGGCGAGAAGCCGATCGTCGGCGACGTGCGCGGCGCCGGGTACTTCCACTCGCTGGAGCTGGTCAAGGACAAGGAGACAAAGCAGACGTTCGACGACGAGGAGTCGGAGTACCTGCTGCGCGGGTTCCTGTCCGGTCGGCTGTACGAGGCAGGACTGATCTGCCGCGCGGACGACCGCGGAGACCCGGTGATCCAGCTGTCGCCGCCGCTGATCGCCACCCGGGAGGACCTCGAGCACATCCACGAGATCCTGGACACCGTGCTCGACGAGGCCTGGGAGGAGATGCACTCGCATCGCAACCGCCAGGTCGTGCGCGGGTAGGCCGAGCTGCACCCGGGCGATGCTGACCGTCGCCGACATCCTTGCGATCGAGAACCTCGAGCTTCGCCGTGTCGGCGGGGCGGCCGGGGTGCACCGGCCGGTGCGCGGCGTGCACACCAGCGAGCTCGACGACCCGACGCCGTGGCTGCGCGGCGCAACGGGCGCCCGGTCGAGAGCAGGAGCTCGCCGCCGCGACCCGGCGGGGTTCGTCGAGCGGCTGGCCTCACGGGGACTGGCGGGGATGGGCCTCGGCCTGGGATTCGATCTCGACGAGATGCCGGCCGAGGCGATCGATGCCGGCGACCGGCTGGGGTTCCCGGTGCTGACCATCCCCTACGAGGTGCCGTTCATCGCGATCAGCGAGGCGGTGTTCGCGGCCATCGCCGACCGCCGGGTGCAGACGCTGGAGCGGATGACCGAGCTGATCCTGGACGACCGGCCGCTGGACTCGCTGCTGTCGGAGCTGGCGTCGATCGCCGGCGCCGTGCTCGAGCTGCATGACGGCCGCGGCCAAGCCTTGGCCTCCACCGGGTCGATCGACCCCGCCGACCCCCGGGTGGTGCGCGAGCGCGTGGTCACGGGCGCGCGGGTCGAGGCGGAGCTGCTGGCGGTGCCCGCCGCTGACGCCGACCGCGCCCTGCTCCATCACGTCCGCACCGTGCTGGCGGTCGAGCTGCTTCGCCGGCGGTCGGTCGCCGACGCGGAGCGCCGGCTGGCCGGCGACCTGGTCGAGGCCGTCGTCGGAGGCACGATCGGCGCCGCCGAGCTGCGCCGCCGGTCGGCCGCGTTCGGCCTGACCGGCAGCTCGCCGCTGACCTTCGCGGTGCTGCGGCCGGACAACGGCGGCGCCTCGGGGCTGGCACGGCTGGCCGAGCGCGCGACCGCCTACGGCCCCTCGACGGTGCGCGACGGCGGCGTGGCGGTGCTGATCGAAGCGGCCGGGGACGACGAGGCCGAGCAGGCCGCCGCGCGGCTGATGCGCGAGACCGGCGCCGCTGCGGCGGGCGTCGGCCGGCTGCGGGCGACCCCCGCGGAGCTCCCGCGCAGCTACGACGAGGCGCTGTACGCGATCGACGCGCGCGTGCAGAACGGCGAGCCGGCCGTGGCCACCTTCCGCGACCTGGGCTCGATGCAGCTGCTGCTCTCGCTGCAGGGCGAGCGCGGCGTGGAGCTCTTCTGCGAGTCGCTGCTGGGCGCGCTGGTCGCCCACGACGAGCGACATGGCTCGGCGCTGATCGACTCGCTGCGAGCCTATATCGAGGCCAACGGCCGGTGGGCGGACGCCGCGTCGGCACTGGGCGTGCATCGCCACACGATGCGCTACCGGGTGCGCAAGATCGAGGAGCTGACAGGCCGCGACCTGAGCGACGCGCGCGACCGGCTCGAGCTCTGGCTCGCCCTGCGCGCGTACGACATGCGCGACCGCCGCGCGGCCGCAGTGTCGGTGTGATGTCACAAACGCGACGGCTCTGGTGGTCAGCCGCCGCGTTTGTGATCAAGGCAACGTATACGCGCTGCTAACCGAGCATCTTCTTGACACCGTCGAGACGCGCGCGAAGCTCCTTGTTCTCGACGCTGTTCGCTTTCACCGCCTCGGCGAGCGCCTGGACGTTCTTGACCAGATCGTCGACGATGGAGTCGATGTCGCTCGCGGCCGACGACGCAGCCCGCCGCGTGCCGCGACGCGCGCCCGATGCCGCCTTGCGGGTCGTGCCGCCGGCACGGGATCGGGTCTTGCGAAGGGAGCCGCCCGCGCGCTTGCGCGCAACGCGGTAGTAGTTCGCCGCGACCGTGCCGGCACGGCGACCGGTGTCCGCGGAGATCTTCGCGAACGCCTCGGTCCGGTTCATTCCCTGGGCGACCAACTTCTCGACGTCTTCGTAGATCTTCTCGCCTATCTCGCCTGACCGGGGCATGATTCACCTCTAGACTGGGGGGGAGGACTTTCGTACTGTTGCACTATAC
>DATLLN010000355.1:0-6337 GCA_035537835.1 Gaiellales bacterium | reverse complement strand
GCTCAGCAGTAGTAGCCGAGGCTGATCCGGCGGACGGCAACCGAGCTAAAGCCGCCGAACCGAACGCGTACCTGATAGGAGCGGTCGGACTGCCGGTTCAGGGTCGCCTTCGGGTACTCGCCGTAGGCGGTGACCGAGGAGACACGCACGCTGGGAGTGCCCTTCGGCGTACAGTCGAGGCGAAGGTCGTAGGTGAGCGTGACGTCGCTGGATGACCGCCAGCAGGTCGTGGTCAGCACACCCGCCGCACCCGCCATCGAGCAGGACTTCGACGCAGCCCGCGCATCCGTGTCGGTGCCGGAGCTGAGCGACATCTTGTAGTTGCACGACGCGTACGCCGCTGTGGGCAACGCGAGCAACAGGAGGATGGGGAGCAGGAGCCTTCGCATGAGCGTGAAGCGCGCTTGTGCGCTTCTCTCACGATGTACCACGACGTGACACGTTCCCTCCCCCAGGCGGGGGATCGATGATCCACCGATGGGTGGGTCGGGATTCACCCGGACGGGTCGATGAGTGTTTCATGCCGCACCAGCGCGGTCCGATTCCCCTGCCCCGGCCAGTCCTCCACCGTCTCGCGAACCGGCGGGCCATGGTCCCGATCTCGGCGGTCGTGATCATCATGCTCGCCGTGCTGGCCGGCTGGTCGGCCCGGACGATGACGCGGACGGCCGCCGACGTGCGCAGATCCACCGAGATCTCGGACGCCTATCAGCGGGCCCGCTACGCGCTGGCGCAGGAGCAGGAAGCGACGCTGTTCTACCGGCTGACGGCTGACCCCACCGTCCGGGCTCGGGCCCACCGAGCCGCCGCCGAGCTGACCTCCGCGCTGACAGTCACACGCCGCGAGGGGACGACGGCCGACCGCTGGCTGGCGACCGACGTCCTGACCACGAACCAGCAGGTGCTGACGCTGATCGACGACGTGATCGCCGCCGTCAACCACAACCGCGCCGACCAGGCCGAGCGGGCCAACAACGAGCTGGCAACCGCGCTCCCCGACCTGCTACGGCGCCTCGACCGGGCGGCCGCCGCCCATCAGCGCAAGGCGGCTCAGGCGCACGACGAGTCCCGCAAGGGCGAGCGGGTGATGGTCGGCGTCACGGCGTTCGCGTTCGCGCTCGGCCTGCTGCTCGTGCTCGCCTTCGCCACGGTCGTCCGCTACCGGGAGCAGCTCGAGGCCGCCCGCTCCGCCGAGGTGGCCCGGCTCCGTTCGGCGGCGTTCACCGACAACCTGACCGGCCTGCAAAACCACCGGGCGTTCCAGGAGGACCTCGAGCGCCGGCTGAGCGCCGACGATCCGTACGTGTCGCTGGCGTTGATCGACCTGGACGGGCTGAAGCAGGCCAACGATCTGCACGGCCACCAGGTGGGCGATGAGTGCCTGATCGCGCTGGGGGCGGCGATCGGCATGGCCGCGGGCGACGGCGACGGCGCGTACCGCGTCGGCGGCGACGAGTTCGCGCTGCTGCTCGACGACTCCGGCGCCGTCGAGGCACTGAACGCGGTGCAGCGGCTGCAGGCGACGCTCGGGCGGACGCCGTCGGGCCTGGCGGTCGCCGCGACCGCCGGTGTCGCGCAGGCCGAGCCTGGCTGCGATCGCACCGGCCTGATGCGCCGAGCCGACCTGGCGCTGATCCAGGCCAAACGGATGAACCGCGGCGCCATGATCTATACGCCCGACCTGGAGCCGATCCTGCAGTCGCCGGACGAGGCCGAGGAGTCCCGTCACCGGGCGACTCTGGCGACAGCGCTGGCGCGCGCCGTGGACGCCAAGGACGCGTACACGCACAGCCACTGCGAGACCGTCGCCGAGCTGTGCGCGATGATCGGCCACGAGCTGGGCCTGGACGCGGCCCACCTCAGCCGTCTGCGGCTCGCCGGTCTGCTGCACGACGTCGGCAAGATTGGCATCACCGACTCCATCCTCCACAAGCCGGGCCCGCTGACCGCGGAGGAGTACGAGGTGATGAAGGCGCACCCGAAGCTCGGGCACGACATCGTGGTCGCCGCCGAGCGGCACGACGAGGCGCACTGGATCCTGCACCACCACGAGCGGATCGACGGCGCCGGCTACCCCGCCGGGCTGTCCGGCGACCGGATCCCGCTGGAGTCACGGATCATCCTGGTGGCCGACGCGTTCGAGGCGATCACCGCCGACCGGCCCTACCGGCAGCACCGAACGGTCGACGAGGCGATCGTGGAGCTGCGCCGCGCCGCCGGGACGCAGTTCGATGCGCGCTGCGTGGCGGCCCTGGAGCGGGCGATCGGCCACCGCGGCCTGCTCGCCGCGTAACAACGGGGTCAGACCCCTTTGTTACACGACGCCGCCGCCTAAATCAGGTAGTCGCCGACTAGCGCCTTGAACTCACGCGACCGCGTGTAGTCCGCCGGCCGCGAGAGGCGGTAGGCGGACACGGCCACAGGCACGGCGACGGCAGCCGCGAACACGGCCCACCGGATACCCCCGCGATGTCGCATGTGCCCCCTTGAAACGGTCAGCAAAGAACTGGGTGTGTATCGGCTGTGACGAGATCTGACTAAAGCCCCAATAGCGCCGCGCCGATGAGCAGTTTTGCCATGCGCCGTGCCGTACTTGTCGTTATCGCAATGCTCTCGGTCTGGGCGGGATCGCTCAGCGCCCCGCCCGGCACCAGCGGGCGCGTGCTCACGTCCACCCCGTCCGCGCCGCCGGCGTCACACACCGAGAAGCCGGCCAGGCCGAAGCCCCTGCGGTTCCTGCTGGTCGATACCGCGGGCGCAACGGTGCGCGCCTGGCCCGGAGGGAAGACGATCGGCACGATGGCGCAGACCACGCCGCTGGGATCGCACAGCTGGGCCTGGGCGGTCTCCACCACCCCCCGCGGCCGCTGGGGGCGGATCGTTCTGCCCTGGCGCCCGAACGGCCAGACGGGTTGGATCGACCTGCGCGGCCGGAGCCTCGTGCGCACCGCGACCTGGGTGAAGGCCGACCTCTCCCGGCGGACGGTCACGCTGCTGCGCGGCCGGCGCGCCGTCGCCACCTTCCGGGCCGCGATCGGCGCGCCCTCCACCCCCACGCCCACCGGCCGATTCAGTGTCACCGACCTCGTCGCCACGGGCGACCCGTACGGGCCGTTCGGCTGGTACGCGTTCGGGCTTTCGGGGCACCAGCCCAACCTGCCCGTCGGCTGGGGCGGCGGCGATCAGTTGGCGATCCACGGCACCAACGCGCCGTCCTCGATCGGCACCGCGGCATCGGCCGGCTGCCTGCGCGTGTCAGCCGCTGCGTTGTCCGTGCTGAAGGCTCAGCTGCGGCTCGGCACGCCGGTCGTCATCCAGCCCTAGGCGACCGCGCTGGGGTGCAGGAGCGGCACCAGCGGATCCCAGCCGGCCCGAAGCAGCTCGACCAATGACGGCGGCGTGATCACCTGCATCGGCGCGCGTGCCGGCCGCGGACGCGGAGCGCCGTAGCCGGCGAACGCCCAGCGCAGCAGCGCATCGCCGAGTACCAGGTGCGGCGCCCCGTCCTCGAGCACGAACGCGCCGTCCGGCAGCGACCCGGCCGGCATCGCGTGCAGCCGCCGCTCGCGCGTGCCCGGGTCGCGGCGCTCGGCGTCGAGCTGCGCGTCAATCGCATCGGCGCCGCCCCGGCCGGGATGCAGCTGGCACCAGACGTCGAGCAGCCGGTTGTAGTCCTCGCGCCGGCAGAGCGCGCACGCGCGGTGGCCCGCGGCCATCGCGGTGTCATCGTCCAGGAAGAACAGCTCCGTGAATTTCCCCGGCTGCAGCAGCGGGCCGCGCTGCCAGCCGCGGAACTGCAGGCGGCAGGCGATCCAACGCCGCGTCGGAAATCGCCGGCCGATTCGCCCGGAAGCGTTGTGCAGGCACCCGCGGTTCCCGTACACCAGCCCGCGCGCCGGGTCTGCGACCAGCTCACCCAGCGGCGTGACCCGGTTCTGCAACGCCATCGCGGCGCAGACTAGCCCTGGGTGGCCCCGCTCATCGCGATCTCCACCGCCTCGTCGACCGGGGTCGCCGCGCCGCGGCCGAACGCGGCGCTATACCCGGCCTCGCCGAGCTCGACGGTCGAGCGCTCCTCGACCTGTGCCAGCACCGGCTGCTGCGGAGGCCAGACGCCGACCCCGCCGCGCGTGCGCACCGCGTCGCTTGCCCCCATCAGCACGGCCGCCGTCCCCGGGTCGCCCGTCTGCACCGCGATGCCGGCGGCGAGCAGAAGCGCCCAGGCGAGGTCGCCGAGGCCGCCGCGGTCGTGCGCGGTTGCGAGCGGCTCGGCCAGCAGCGCCCGTGCGCTGTCGACGTCGCCCCGCAGCACATGGGCGGTGACGACCGAGAGCTGGCAGTTCGGCACGACCCGCCGCATGTCGAAGGCGAGGACGCGGTCGAGCGCGCTGCCCAGCAGCACGAGGGCCTCGTCGTACTCGCCGTCCATCACCTTCCAGTCGCCCGCGTTCAGCTCCGCGAACGCCTGAAACTCCCCGGTCAGCTTCTCCGCGCGCCGAAGGCCGGCGTCGACGTGCCTGCGCGCGGCCTCGTGATCACCCTCGATCGACGCGACTGCCGCGAGGCCGAACTCGACCTCGAACGAGACCACCGCCGCCCCGATCGGATCGGCCAGCGCCAGCGACCGCTCGAACCAGCTGCGGGCGGCGGCCGGATCGCCGGCCGCCACATGCACCCACCCGGCGGACTTCGCCGCGAACGCCGCCGGCGCCGGCTCGCCGGCAGCGCTCAGCAGCTCGGAGGCCTCAATGAAGCCGGCCAGTGCTGCGCGGCCACGGCCGCGGTCAAGCGCCGAGGCGCTCTCCGTCAGCAGCAGGTTGCCCAGCGACCCAGGCGTCAGCGCCTCCCGATGCTGCAGCAGCCGGGCGGCGAGCTGGTCGGCCAGGTCGTACTCCATCGTCGTCTGCCAGAGCCACCCCAGATCGCCGGTCATCGCGGCGGCGGCCTCGTACTCGCCGAGCTCGGCGAACCGATCGATCGCGGCCCGGAAGTTGGCGACGTCCAGCTGCAGGCGGCCGACCAGCCGGTAGGCCTCGCCCAGCCAGGCGAGCTTCACCTCCGACGCCAGCCCACGGTAGAACCGGGCGTGCCGGTCTCGGAGCGCCTCCCGCTCGCCCACCTCGCGCTCGAGCGCGAACGACCGGATCGTCTCCAGCATGCTGAACCGCGAGACGCCGGGCACGGTCTCGTCATGGCGCAACAGGCTGTTCTCGACCAGCGACGAGAGGCCGTCGAACACGTCGATCTGATCCTCGCCGCAGACCTGCTCCGCCGCGTCGAACGTCCAGCTGCCCTCGAACACCGCGAGGCGTGCCAGCAGCGTCCGGTCGTGCTCCGAGAGCAGGTCGTGGCTCCACTCGATGGTCGCCCGCAGCGTGCGCTGGCGTTCCGGCGCGTCGCGCAGCCCGCCGGTGAGGATCCGCAGCCGGTCGTCCAGCCGCGCGTGCAGTGCGTCGGCCGTCAGCACGCGCAGCCGCGCAGCGGCCAGCTCCAGCGCCAGCGGCAGCCCTTCCAGGTCGCGGCAGATCGCGGCAACGGCCGCGGCGTTGGTCTCCGACAACTCGAAGTCCGGCCGGACCGCCCCCGCCCGCTGGAGGAACAGCTGCACGGATCCCACCTGGGACAGCGTGTCGAGCCGGTCGTCGTCCGGGACGACCAGCGGAGGCACGGGGTACTCGCGCTCACCCGCAATGCGCAGGGCCGCGCGCGAGGTCACCACCCATCGCACCCGCGGCGCGACCCGGGCGACGTCGCCCAACGCCCCCGCCGCGTCCATCAGGTGCTCGAAGTTGTCGATCACGACGAGCATCCGCCGGTCGGCCAGATACGCCTTCAGCTGGTCGGACGCCGCGTCGCCGTGAGCACCGGCCACGCCCAGCGTCTGGGCGATCGCGGGGATGACGCCGCCGGGGTCATCCAGCGCTGCCAGGTTCACGAAGTAGACACCGCCCACGAAGTGCTCGACCTGTTCCGCAGCCATCTGCATCGCGAGCCTGGTCTTGCCCACGCCTCCGGGGCCGGTCAGCGTGATCACCGACGTCGCGGAATCGGTGACCAGCTCGGCCAGCTCGGCCAGCTCCTGGTCGCGGCCGACCAGCGGCGTTGCCTGCGTGGGCAGATTGGTCGGCCGGTTCTCGAGCGTCCGCAGCGCCGGGAAGGATCCGTCGAGGCCGCCGATCGCCAGGTCGTACAGGCGCTGCGGATGTGTCAGATCCTTCAGCCGGTGGTCGCCTAGGTCGCGCAGCTGCACGTTGTCCGGCAGGCCTCCGGCCATCATGTCGACGGTGGTCTGGGACACCACGACCTGGCCGCCGTGCGCCGCCGCCGCGATCCGCGC
>DATLLN010000354.1:0-10474 GCA_035537835.1 Gaiellales bacterium | reverse complement strand
TGATCACGCTCACCTCCGTGCCGTCGGCGGCGCGGACGACCGTCTCGCCCCGGCCCGGCGACGCGGCGGGCAGGTTGGCCGGCCGGACGATCCGCGGCTCGGTGTTCAGGTACGGGTAGACCTCGCGCTGGCGGTGCGCGTGGTTGCCGAGCGTGATCGCGTCGACGCCCACGCTGAGCAGGCGCTTGCCGATCCGGCTGGTGATGCCGACGCCGTCGGCGGCGTTCTCGCCGTTCGCGACCACCAGGTCGAGCGCCAGCTCATCGCGGAGGCCGGGCAGCTGCTGCTCGACGATCCGTCGGCCGGGCGCACCGAAGATGTCCGCGATGAACAGGATCCTCAAAGCAACGGGCTGGCGCCGGGCGACGGGCCGAGCGAGAGCGACACGTGGTTGCCCGCGTCCGCCGTGTACTTGGCGACCGTCTGCTCGAGCACGCCGGAGAGGTCGACGACCTTGCCCAGCGGTGTGCGCGACGCGGTGACCGGGTCGCCCACCTGCAGCGGCGATGACTTGGGCAGCCGCAGCGCGCGCACGGTCACGGTGATGGCCGCCGCCCTGTCGGGCCGGATCTGGATGGTCGACCCCCACTGCTTGCCCGACAGCTCGAACGGGCGGACGGACACGATCACGCCGTCAACCGGCGCGTACACCGTCGTCCCGGCCGGCGCGCCGACGTCCACCGAGCCGGTGTCCGGGCCGCTGGAGGAGTCATCGATGAAGTACCGCGGGCCCGGGCTGCTGTCGCCGCCGAACAGCCGGTCGGAGACCCGCGACAGGAATCCTGCGTTGACCTGATGACCGGCCGGCTGCAGCGGCACGACGCCCGCCGTCCCGATGCCGTGGTAGACAACGGCGGTGATCCGCTGCTGGCGGATGGGGACGTTCAGCTGCAGCGCCGACGGGCCGCTGGGCCCGTAGGTGGCGAGCGGCTCGATCTTCGGGCGGCCGTCCGCGGCCAGCGTCGACGAGCTGACAGCCGCCACGCCCTCGGCGGGTCCGCTGCTCGAGCCGGAGTGGTAGGTGGCGAACGCCAGCCCGACGGTCAGGACAGCGGCGATGGCCAGGCCCGCCCTGCGGCGCAGACGGCGTGGCTCGGGACGGCGGCGCGTCGTACGCCGGCGCCGCCGTTGGCGAGTCGCGATCACAGTGGTCAGCGTACCCGAAAACCCGGCGTTTGCTCGTCGATTGTGGCGACCGGGCCCGCTGCTAGGTTGGGTCGATGGCCGGCGACGCGCTGCGCACGTTTGTGATCCCGCGCTGGGTGCAGCTGGTCGGGCTGCCACTGGCCGTGATCGGTCTGTGGGAGCTGATCACCGCCGTCAACCATGCGGTGTTCATCTTCATCGTCGCGGCGCTGATCGCGATCCTCCTGAACCCGATCGTCCGTGCGTTCATGCGCTTCGGGCTCCCGCGGTCGTTCGCGGTGTTCATCGTCTACGGCCTGTTCGCCGTCGCGATCGCCAGTACGGCCGTGATCGTCGCCACCGTCGTCGCCGACCAGGTCAGCTCCGTGTCGAGCATCGTCGAGGAGGAGTTCAACACTCCCCCCGGCGGCGGCGAGACACCGGCCGAGGTGCGCATCGACCGCCTGCAGAACTGGCTCGACTCCCACGGCCTGGAGCAGGTCAAGGTGCGCGACCTGGGCAACCAGGCGATCGATCGGATCCGCTCGATCGATCTTCAGGAGTACACGGGCAAGGCGGTGGGCATCGCCCAGGGCGTGGCGATCGGCGTGTTCGAGAGCCTGTTCAACGTCGTGCTGGTGATCGTCATCTCGATCTACATGCTGCTCGACGCCGACCGGCTGTCCCGGTTCCTGCGCAGCCGTTTCCACGGCGACGACCCGTCCGACGACCTGATCGCCCGGTGCGAGAAGGCGCTGATCGCGTACGTCCGCGGGCAGGTCACGGTGTCGCTGGTGATCGGGGCGACCGCGGGCGTCGGCTGCTGGATCCTGGGGGCGCTCGGCATCTTCGAGAACGGCGATGACTACGCCATCGCCTTCGGCGCGTGGGCCGCGGTGACCGAGGTGATCCCGTACGTCGGCCCCTGGCTGGGCGCGATCCCGCCGTTCGTGGTTGCGCTGATCCAGTCGCCGACGGCGGCGGTCGCGGTGGCGGTGCTGTTCCTCTTCATCCACCAGATCGAGGGCCATATCGTCATCCCCAAGCTGATGGGCGGCGCCGTCGGCGTGCACCCGCTCGTGGTGATCTTCGCGCTGCTGGCCGCGGCGCAGATCTACGGGATATCGGGCGTACTGGTCGCGCTCCCGCTGGTCGCCGTCGGCCGGGAGGTGATCCAGTACCTGAGGGAGCGGATCACGCTGGAGAGCTGGCGCGGAGCACCGATCCCGGCCGGGCTCCCGGTCGAGGTCGAGGTCGAGCCGCCGGCGCCGCCGGAAGCTACGCCGTAGGCTCGCGATGCGCCGTCGAGCTGCTGACGCCGGACTGGGGCGTCGGGGCCAGCGCGTCCTGGTTGGACGGCGCCAGGTCGGCAGCCAGCTCGAACGCCTCGAGCGCGGCCTCCGCGCGGCCCATCCGCTTCAGGAACTTGCCGTACCAGCGGTACGCCTTCGCCAGCTCGCGCGTCCAGCCGGTCTGCCGGTGGATCGCGTCGATGGCGGCGGTGTACGCCCACTCGGCGCGCTCGCCGTCGCCCAGCTCGTCGTAGACGCGGGCGAGCACCAGGTACGCGTCGCCCAGCTGCCCGGGCACGGCGCCGGTGGCCAGCAGCTCCACGCCCTCGCGGGCGCGGGTCGCCGCCTCCTCGCGCTGGCCGCGCTGGAGGGCGAGGCGCGCCTCCTCGACGACGACGAAGCCGAGGTCGATGGAGCTCGGCCGGGCGCCGAGCAGCGTGCGGGCCGCCTCGAGGTGGGTGGCCGCGCGGTCGGTCTCGGCCGCGTCGAGCAGGTTCTGCGCGTACAGCAGGTGCGCGTCGGACAGCGCGTCGTTGTCGTCCATCAGCTCGTAGATGGCGAGCGCCCGGTCGGCGTAGGCGATGGCCTGGGTGACCTGGCCGGTCGACGCGTACAGCCGTGACAGCGAGTAGTAGGCGCGGGCCCGGCTGCGCAGGTCGATCTCCTCGGCGCCGTCCTGCAGCGCCTCGGCCAGCACCGTGCCGGCGCTGCCGAAGTCGCCGGCGTCGGCGTAGGACTGGCTGAGCAGCAGCGTGTAGCGGACGATCTTGGCGGTGTCCCGCTCGGGCAGGCCGCGCAGCCGCTCGATGCAGTCGGCCAGCAGCGCGATCGCGCGCGCCGAGTCACCGCTCGAGACGTGCAGGCGGGCAAGCTCGATGTACAGGTCGGGGCGCTGCGCCGGGTGCGGGGGCACGCCGGTGTCCAGCGCGGCGGTCAGCAGCTCGAGCGCGGTCTCGTCGCGGCCGCGGCGGGCGGCGATCAGCCCGAGGCCCTCGTAGGCCTCGCTGATCCGCTCCGCATCGGCGTCGACCTGCGCCTCGCGGAGGACGCCGCGCAGCAGCTCCTCGGCCTGCTCGTACTGCTCCAGCCGGATCATCATCATCGCGTCGAGCACCTCGAGCGAGCGCGACCTGTCGCTGCTCGAGACCTCGCCCAGCAGCTCCTCGACCGTAACGCCGAGCCGGCTGGCGATCTCGCGCAGCACCCGGGGGCTGGGCCTGCGGTCGCCCGACTCGATCCGTGCGAGGTAGCTGTAGGAGCAGCCGTCGAACGAGAGATCGCGCTGTGTCATCGCGCGCTTTCGGCGCAAGTGCCGGATGCGTGCGCCCAGCTTGCGCAGCGCTTCGTTCGAGTAGTCAAGTTCTTGATCGAGCTGGTCCATGCCCAGTACCCCCGCAGGTCGATTCCTGGCAAGCGTATCGCCGCTGCAGAGGCATGTAAAGGGCCGCGACTAGAATGGCCGCATGGGTTTCCCGGCCACCAGGATGCGCCGACTGCGCCGCACGGACGCGCTTCGGTCGATGGTCAGGGAGACGCGCCTGTCGCCCGCCGACATGATCGCTCCGCTGTTCGTGCGGCACGGATCGGGCCTTCGCGAGCCGATCCCGTCGATGCCCGGCCAGTACCACCTTTCCGTGGACGAACTGGTGTCCGATTGCGCCGGGCTGCACGCTCTCGGCGTCCCCGCGGTGATCCTGTTCGGCCTGCCGGCGTACAAGGACGAGGCGGCCGCCGAGGCATATGCGGAGGACGGCATCGTCCAGCTCGGCCTGCGCGCCGTCCGCGAGGCGGTGCCCGACATGATCCTGATCACCGACGTCTGTCTTTGTCAGTACATGTCCCACGGGCATTGCGGCGTGCTGCTCGACGGGCAGGTTGACAACGACGTCACGCTGGAGCTGCTCGCGCAGGTCGCCGTTTCGCACGCGCTGGCCGGCGCGGACGTCGTCGCGCCCTCCGACATGATGGACGGCCGCGTCGGCGCGATCCGCGGAGCGCTCGACGGCGAGGGGCTGTCCGGCACGGCGATCCTGGCCTACAGCGCCAAGTTCGCGTCCGCCTTCTACGGGCCGTTCCGCGACGCCGCGCACTCGGCGCCGCAGGAGGGCGACCGCCGGGGCTATCAGATGGATCCGGCCAACGCGCGGGAGGCGTTGCGCGAGGTCGAGCTGGACATCGCCGAGGGCGCGGACATGGTGATGGTGAAGCCGGCCATGCCGTACCTGGACGTCCTGCGGCGGGTGCGCGAATCGACGCAGGTGCCGGTCGCCGCGTACCAGGTGAGCGGCGAGTACGCGATGATCGAGGCCGCAGCGGCGCAGGGCCTGATCGACCGCCGGGCGGCCGTGCTCGAGTCGCTGACCGCCATCCGCCGCGCCGGAGCCGACCTGATCCTGACGTACTACGCCGGACAGGTCGCCAAGTGGCTGTCGTAGGCCGCAGCGAGGTGGTCTCCGAGCGGCTGGCGGCCGAGGCCGCTCGGCTGATCCCCGGCGGCGTCTCGTCGCCGGTGCGGGCGATGCGCTCGGTCGGCCGCGACCATCCGCTGTTCCTCGCCCGCGGCGAAGGGCCGTACGTCGATGACGTCGACGGCAACCGCTACATCGACTGGGTCATGTCGTGGGGGCCGCTGATCGCCGGCCACGCGCACCCGGCGGTCGTCGAGGCGATCGAGCGCACGGCGCGGGCGGGCACGTCGTTCGGCGCGCCGAGCGAGCTCGAGGTGCAGTTGGCGCGCGAGGTGTGCAGTGCCGTCCGCTCGATCGAGCTGGTGCGATTCGTGTCCTCCGGTACCGAGGCGACGATGAGCGCGATCCGGCTGGCGCGGGCCCACACCGGGCGGACGAAGGTGCTGAAGTTCATCGGCGGCTACCACGGACACGTGGACGCGCTGCTCGCCCAGGCCGGCTCCGGGATGGCCACGCTCGCCATCCCGTCCACGCCGGGCGTGCCCGCGGCGGACACTGCCGACACGCTGCTCTGCGGCTACAACGATCTGGAGGGCGCGCGCGAGCTCGCCGAGCGCCACGGGGACGAACTGGCCTGCGTGATCGTCGAGCCGGTGGCCGGCAACATGGGCGTGGTCGCGCCCCAGCCGGGCTTCCTTGAGGGCCTGCGGACGATCTGCAACGGCACCGGCGCGCTGCTGGTGCTGGACGAGGTGATCACCGGGTTCCGCGTTGCCTACGGAGGCGCGCAGGAGCAGCTGGCCGTGCGGCCCGATCTCACATGCCTGGGCAAGATCGTCGGCGGCGGCGTGCCCGCGGCGGCGTTCGGCGGCCGGGCCGACGTGATGGAGCTGCTGGCGCCGCTCGGCGACGTCTACCAGGCCGGCACGCTGTCCGGGAACCCGCTGGCGATGGCCGCGGGGCTGGCGACGCTCGAGCAGCTGCGCGCGCCCGGCGCCTACGAGCAGCTCGAGCACACCGGTGCCCGGCTCGAGGCGGGGCTGGCCGGGCCGGGGATCACGGTCAACCGGGTGGGCGCGATGCTCACCCCGTTCTTCACGGACGGGCCGGTGACCGACTTCGCCACCGCGGCGGCCAGCGATACGACCCGGTACGCGGCCTTCCACCAGCACATGCTCGATCGCGGCGTCTACCTGGCCCCGTCCCAGTTCGAGGCGATGATGCCGTCGCTCGCGCACACGCCCGAGACCGTCGAGGCGACGGTGGCGGCTGCGCGGGAGTTCGCCGGATGAGCGTGCTGGCCGAGATCGGCCGCCGCGCGTCGGCCGAGAGCCCGCTGTGGTCGGCCACGGTGCTGCCCGGCGAGCCGCCCGCGCCGGAGTATGCGGGCCGGTGCCCCGACCGCTACCTGCTCGGCGTCGAGATGATCCGCGAGGCCTACCTGCTGCACCACGGCCGGGCTCGCGTCTTCTCACAGGACGACAGCGAGCTGGCGCTGCTCACCGGGGACTACCTTTACGCCGCCGGGCTGGTCGAGATCTGCGCGACGGGTGACGTGGCCGCGGTGGCCGACCTGGCCGAGCTGATCTCGCGCTGCGCGCGCAATCGCGGCGACGACACCGGTGACGACGAGATCGTCTGGGCGGACTGCGTCGCCCGCCTCGGCCGTCAGGACGTCACGGCGTCCAGCGGTCGCCGACCGGTGTGACCACCAGCTCATGCGTCCAGGCGCTGCGGCCCTGTTCGTGCAGGAAGAGCACGGCCTTCGCCAGCTCGACCGTGTCGATCTTCTCGCCGCCGTCGTCGTCTCCGGGCCCACCGAACGACCCGTCGCACACGAGTAGCGCGGCGTGCACGCCCTTCGGCTTCAACTCGTTGGCGGCCGCCTGGCTGAGCGCGCGCACGCCCGCGGCGCCGGCGCCCCATGGCGCCCTGCCGGGCAACGCCCGCCGAGCCGAGCCGCCGGTCACCTGGACGATGGTGCCGGCGCCGCGCTCGGCGAGCTTTCCGCCGCACGTCCGGTAGAACCCGAACACCTCCGGCAGCACCTGCTCGGTGTAGGGCAGCATGGCGTCGTCGTCGGTAGTGATCAGGTCGCCGCCGCCGAACCGGCCCTTCGGCGAGACGGCGTTGACGGCGAGGTCGAAGTCGCCGGCCTCCGCGACCGCGCGGCGCATGTCGTCGAGCTGGGTGGCGTCTGCGACGATCCCGTTGCCGGGAAAGGCATCGACGGTGTCCTGGGTGCGGGCGACGCCGGTCGCCGTCCACCCACGTTCCATCAGATGCTCTGCGATCACGCGTCCGAGGTTGCGGGCGCCGAAGACCAGGACGTGCGGCATCGGGCTACGAGGTCGCCGGCGGCGGATCCGCGGGCGGCGGCGGATCAGCCGGGGTGGTCGGCGCCGGATCGGGCGTTGCTGCCACGGACGGCGGGTCGGAGAAGCTGACGCGCACGGGCTCGCGGTCGGCCGGCGTCTCGATCTCGAAGAAGTCCCGCTTGGTGAACCCGCCGAAGCCGGCGATCACCGAGTTGGGGAACGTCTGGATCTTGGTGTTGTACGACTGGACGTTGCCGTTGTAGATGCGCCGGGAGGCGGAGATCTGATCCTCGGTGTTGGTCAGTTCGGCCTGCAGCTGCTGGAAGTTCTCCGTGGCGCGGAGCTGCGGGTAGGCCTCGGCGACCGCGAACAGGCGGCCCAGCGCCTGGCCGAGGATGCCCTCGGCTGCGCCCGACGCCGCGGGGCCGCTGGCCTGCATCGCCTGCGCGCGGGCATTGGTCACCGCCTCGAACACGCCCTTCTCGTGCGCGGCGTATCCCTTGACGGTTTCGACGAGGTTCGGAATCAGGTCGTGTCGCCGCTTCAGCTGGACGTCGATGCCGCTCCAGGCCTCGTCCACCATGTTGCGGCTGCGCACCATTCCGTTGTATGCGAGGACGCCGTACAGCACGATCAGTGCGAGGACGACCAGGACGATGATCAGCACAGTTCCCATGGGACTCCTTTCGGCGTCATCATAGGTGTTGACGGCGATGGCGCAATTTCACTGGGATCCCGACAGCTATCTGGAGCTGATGCGCGACGAGGTGCCGCAGTACGAGCGGCTCCAGGACGAGGTCGCCGCGGCGACCTCCGGCGTCGACGCCCGCAGGGTGCTGGAGCTGGGCACCGGGACGGGCGAGACGGCGCGGCGCGTGCTGGCCGTGCATCCGGCGGCCCAGCTGGTGGGGATCGACGAGTCGCCGGGCATGCTCGAGGCTGCGCGTTCGGCGCTCGACCCGGCCCGCGTGCGGCTGGTGGACGGGCGGCTGCAGGATCCGCTGCCGGACGGCCCGTGGGATCTGGTCGTGTCCTGCCTGGCGGTGCATCACCTGGACGGCGAGGGAAAGGCAGATCTCTTCCGGCGGATCGCCGCCGCCCTGGCGCCGGGCGGCAGGTTCGTGCTGGGCGACGTGATCGTGCCGGAGGACCTGGCCGACCGCGTCACGCCGATCGACGAGACCGAGGGCTACGACCTGCCCGACCGGATCGACGACCAGCTGCGGTGGCTGGCCGACGCGGGCCTCGCCCCGGAGCTCCGCTGGGTCGACCGCGACCTCGCCGTGATCGCCGCGTTCGCCTGACGTTAGACATCCATCACCGCCCCGTTACATCCCGTGCCAACTCCGTGCCAAACGCACGCAGCCACCCGTCTGGGGTCAGACCCCGATCAGTCGCGAAGCGCCGCGGCACCCGCCTCGACCACACGGTCGGCGACGCTCTGCGCTGCGGCCAGCTGTGCGTCCAGCTCGGCCCAGCCGCCGCCCGGCAGCCGCGCCACGCAGAGGCAGCTGTACTCGTACTCGACGCGCAGCGCTCCGCAGGCGTCGATCCACCAGACCAGCGTCTCCGGGTCGAACAGCCGCCGCACGCGCTCGTCCGGCGCATCGCGGTCGACGACCACGTGGAACCGCTCCGCGAAGTCCGCCGACTCGAAATCCACGGTGCGCATGCCGGGACGCACCAGCGGTTTGGGCAGGCCGTCGTCGGTCGCGTAGACGCTGAACTGGGGGAACCCGGCCGCGAGCAGGGCCTGCACCACGACCATGGGGACGAACTCGGGCTGCCGGTCGGAGCCGACGTTGATCAGCAGCTGGTACATCGCGCCGCCCTGAGGCCCGACCGGCACTGCGTAGGGGAAGCCGACCACCTCGTCATCGCGCCGCAGCAGCTCGGTCGTCCCGATCGACGGCCGCTCGCCGATCTCGTACCCGTTCATCACCGCCCAGCCGCCGATGGGGTCGTCGGACCCGCCGCCGTCGCCGGAGTTCTGGACCGCACGCCATCCGGCGTACACGGCGACGGCGACGAACAGCAGGGCGGGCAGAGTTGCGGGCAGCATGCTCGATGTATCGGCACGCCCGCGCCACGGCTACACTCGCCCCGCGATGGCCTTCCGAGACCTCCGGGACTGGCTCGATCACCTGCGCCGCGAGGGCGAGCTGCACGAGGTGACGGCCGAGGTCGACCCGCACCTCGAGATCACCGAGATCTCCGACCGCGTGATGAAGGCCGGCGATGGCCCCGCACTGCTCTTCCGCAACGTCAAGGGCTCCGACCTGCCGCTGGTGATCAACCAGTTCGCGACCGAGCGGCGGATGTGCATGGCGTTCGGCGTCGAGCGGCTGGACGAGCTGGGCGAGAAGGTGCAGAGCGTGCTCGAGATGACGCCGCCGGAGGGGATGCTCGACAAGATCCGCGCGCTGGGCAAGCTGAAGTCGCTGGCCGACTCGCGGCCGCGCTCGGTGCGCAGCGGCGTGTGCCAGGAGATCGTGCTCGACCCGCCGAGCCTGGACGGGATCCCGGTCATGACCTGCTGGCCGGGGGACGCGGGGCCGTTCATCACGTTGCCCGCAGTGATTACGAAGGATCCGCGGACGGGGATGCGCAACGTGGGCATGTACCGCATCCAGCGCTTCGACTCGGCGACGGCCGCGCTGCACTGGCAGATCCACAAGGACGCCGCCGCCGACTGGCGGGGGATGGGCGAGCGGATGGACGTCGCGGTCGCCCTCGGCCTCGACCCGATCACCGCCTACTCGGCCTCCGCGCCGCTACCCAAGCATGTGGACGAGCTGATGCTGGCCGGCTTCCTGCGCGGTGAGCCGGTGGAGCTGGTGCGCGCGAAGACTGTCGACCTCGAGGTGCCCGCCAACGCCGAGATCGTGATCGAGGGGTACGTCGAGAAGGGCGAGCTGCGCGACGAGGGCCCGTTCGGCGACCACACCGGCTACTACACCCCGGTCGAGCCGTTCCCCGTGCTGCACGTGACCGCGGTGACCATGCGCCGCAACGCGATCTACCCGTCGATCGTCGTCGGCGTCCCGCCGGCCGAAGACGTGTGGCTGGCCAAGGCGACCGAGCGCCTGTTCCTGCCCGCCGTGCGGATGACCATGCCCGAGGTGGTGGACTACGACCTGCCCTTCCAGGGCGCCTTCCACAACCTGGCCATCGTCTCGATCCGCAAGGCGTTCCCCGGCCACGCGCGCAAGGTGATGCACGCGATCTGGGGCCTGGGCATGCTCTCGCTCTCGAAGGCGGTCGTCGTCGTCGACGAGTTCGTCGACGTCCACGACTACGAGCAGGTCTTCTTCCACGTGTGCGCGAATAC
>DATLLN010000353.1:0-3663 GCA_035537835.1 Gaiellales bacterium | reverse complement strand
GGCGCGGCGGTCGCGGTCGCGGAGGACGACGAGCTCGACCTGACGCCCAAGCGGGGCGCCGAGGAGCCGTTCGTCCCGCCCGTCGACGAGGAGTAGGAACCACAGGGGGCCGGCCGCCACGGCCCGGCCCCCTCAACACCTCAGCCCGTACTGCGGCGTCGTGCCGGCGACCAGGAATGCGTTGACGGCCTCGTCGATGCACGGGTTGCCCCATGCGTAGGCCGTATGGCCCTCGCCCACCCGGGTGACCAGCACGCCGGACCCCAGCTCCTGCGCGAGGTGGATGCCCCACGCGTACGGCGTCGCCGGATCGCCGGTCGTGGAGAGGACGACGATCGGCGGCGTCCCGGACAGGTGGTAGTCCGGATTGCGCAGCGTGGTCGTCAGCGGCCAGTCGTCGCAAGTCGCTTTGTCCGCCTTGAGGAAGGCGCCGAACACCGGTGACGCGCGTTCGAATCGCGAGAGCGGGATCCGCGTCTGGTTCCGCTTGGCCTGGGCGTCCAGGCAGTCGATCGCCGTGTACGCCTCGGTCTCGTTCGAGGCGTAGCGACCCTCGCGCCGCCGGTAGTAGTCGTCCGAGAAGCGGCGGAGCGGCGCACCGCCCCCGTCCTCGGCGACCGTGATCGCCAGGGCGAGCCGCGGCCAGTCGCCCTGCCGGTAGAGCCCCTCGGCGAGCCCGTGCACGGCCAGGCCCTGCGTCAGCGGGCGGTCGTCGCCGGTCGGCAGCGGGTTGCGCGCCGCGCGTGCCAGCATCCGCGTGATCGAGCGGACGGCCTGGCGGCGGGTGTCGCCCAGCAGGCAGGTCGGCATCGCCAGGCAGTGGTCGATCATCGCGTCCAGCTCGTGCTGGAACCCCTTCGCCTGGCCGAGCGCGAGCTGGTCGTGGGACAGCTGTGGATCGACGGCCCCGTCCAGCACCATCCGGCCGACGCGGCGGGGGAACAGGGCGGCGTAGGTCGCGCCGAGGAAAGTGCCGTACGACGCCCCGTAGTAGTCCAGGCGCTCTCTGCCCAGCGCGGCCCGGACGATGTCGAGGTCGCGTGCCGTCTCGACGGTCGTCATGTGCGAGGCGAGGGCGCCGGCATGCCGGCGGCAGGCGTCGCCCTGGCGGCGGATCAGCTCGCTCCGCAGGGCGGCCTGCGCCGGGGTGGGGGGCGGCACGTTGGCCGCCGTCAGCTCGTCGAGCTGCTCGGTGTCAAGACAGTGAATGGGGTCGCTGGCGCCGACACCCCGGGGGTCGAAGCCAACCAGGTCGTATGCGGCGCGGAGGCGCGGGACGGCGTTGGCGAACAGTCCGACGAACTCGATCCCCGATCCGCCCGGCCCGCCGGGGTTCATCAGCAGCGAACCGCGCGAGTGGCTGCTGGACGCGACGCGGCCGAGGCGGATCGTCGTCGTACCGGCGGCCGGGTTCGCGTAGTCGGTGGGCACCCGCACGCTGGCGCACTGCATCCTGCCGGTGGCGACGGTGCAGCCGTTCCATTCGGCGTGCTGCCGGTAGAAGTCGCCCAGCGTCGCGAACGACGACGGCCGCGTGCTCGCAGCCCCGTCGCCGGAGCAGCCCGTCACGGCGGCTGCGGCCAGCGCCACGGCCGCCAGCCCTCGCCTCACGCGCCTCGGGGCAGCGCCTCGCCGCCGCCGACGCGCTCCAGCGCCGGCGCCATCGCGAGCTCCGTGTAGATCTGGCGCGCCTCGTCCATCACAGGTTCTGCATCGGCATGGCGGCCTGCGGCCTCAAGGACGCCGGCGTGCTGCTCCAGGCAGCTCGCCAGCCACGACTTGTACCCGAGCGCCCGGTAGGTGTCCTCGGCTGCCAGGAAGCCGGCCTCGTCGCGTTCGAGCACGCCAGTCAGCTTGGCCAGCAGCGCGCGCATCGAGGGCGGCCGGTGACCCGGCGCGCGGTCGGCGATCCAGTCGTGGAGCAGCTCGAGCGTCTCCCGATCGTCCAGCGCGATCGCTGCGTCGGCGCAGGCGTCGGCGCCGAGCTTGACAGCCGGATGGCCGAACGCAAGGGAGCTGGAGACGTCGACGGTGGCGCGACCAAGCTCGATCGCCCGGATGTGGTTGCCGAGGTGAGCCTCGACGTAGGCCACGGCACCGCACCACATTCCGCGATCCTGGACGTCGGCGGCCCGCTCGCGTCGGAGCCGGTGCCATCGCGGAGCTGGGCGGCTCGGTCGAGTGACGTGTCCCAGTCGCCGGAGACGAAGTCCGCCTGGGCGAGGTGGGCGAGGAAGGATCGCGTCCAGCTGAGATCGCCGATCCTCCGGGCCAGCTCGAGCCCTTCTCGGTCGTACGGGCTGCCGACGATGTCCAGCACCTCGTCGAAGAACCCGAGGTTGAAGAGCGCCCGCAGCTCGGAGCGGACGACGTCCCGCTCGCGGGCGATCGCCAGTGCGCCCTCGACCAGCACCCTCCCTTCGCGCAGGCGGTGCTCGAGCAGCAGGTGCAGCGTCCCCTTGGAGTTCAGCGCCTCGCACATGACGTCGGGCAGGTCGAGCGCGGCCGCGATTCGCAGCGCGTGGTCGAGCGGCTCCACGACGTTCTCGGGAGTGTGGCCCATGAAGCCGCGGATGCGTCCGAGCTGGGCGGCCAGCGCGCCCAGGCTCGCCGTCGGCTCGCCGCGGCACAGCACCGCATAGGCCTGCTCCATCTCGACGACCGACTGCTCCGACTCGCCGAGCAGCCAGCGCGCTTCGGCAAGTTCGACCTGCGCCAGCGCGGCGCCCTCGGCATCGCCCCACGACTGGCGGAGCCCCAGCGCCTCGGAGTAGAGCTCGGTGGCCCGCTCCAGCCGGTCGTCCTTGGCCGCATGGCCGCCGGCGAGCTCGAGCACACGGGCCCGCTCGTGCGGCTCCTCCGTCAGCTCCAGCCACCGTTCCGAGAGCCGAAGCGCTTCCCGCGGCGCGCCCAGGGACGCGGCCCGTGCGGCCGCCCGTTCCAGGGCCGCGGCGGCACCGTCGCGGATCTCCGCCGCGTCCGGGTCGCCGGGCAGAAGCCGGTACGCGTCCAACCGGTGCGCCGCCACCACCTCGGCCAACTCGGCGCCGTCTCCCAGCTCGGCGATGAACTCGGCGGCGGCCAGGTGCATCGCCTTGCGGTCGCGGCGGGAGAGCGTCTCGTAGGCGATCGTCCGTGCGATCGCCTGCACGAAGCCGAACTGCCCGAGGTCCGGCGAGAAGGGATCGCTGTCCCGGTGGACGAGCTCCTTGCGGGCCAGCGCGGCGAGCGTCCGGTCGACCTCGTCGGGGTGCAGGCCGCTGATCGCCGCCAGGCCCTGGGCCGTGAACGACTTGCCGAGCACGGCCGCCTGCTGCAGCGTCCGGCGCTCCTCCGCGGTCAGCGCGTCGAGCCGCGCCGCCACCAGGGCATGCAGCGTCTCCGGGATCTCCAGCTCGCCGATGTCGCCGGTGGGGCGGACGACGCCGTCGTGGTGTTCGAGCAGGCCCCGGTCGAGCAGCATGCGCACGGTCTCGACGGCGTATAGCGGGATCCCCTCCGACTGCAGGACGATGCGGCTGACCGCGTCGGCGGGGATCCCCGGCGCCATCCCCTCGATGACCGTTCGCATGTCCTCCTCGCCCAGCGGTTTCAGCGCCATCGATGTGTGCGTGCGCAGGCCGGATCCCCAGGCGGGTCGTGAGTCGGCGAGCTCGGGGCGGG
>DATLLN010000352.1:0-6278 GCA_035537835.1 Gaiellales bacterium | reverse complement strand
GAGGAACAGCGAGGCGGTGGCGTGCTTGACGTGGTGGTGTGATGACCCGGCCTGGTGGCCGAGGGCGTCGGGCAGGGGCAGCGAGCCGGCGGGCTCGGCCGCGTAGAGGATGGCCAGCCCGATGAAGAGCACACCGGCGACGACGGCCACGGGCACGAGGATGCGTCTGCGATCGGTCACGGGTCGAGCGTACGGTCGGCGACCCGCCGCCGCGCCCCTCCGCGGTGGTGTCCCTGCGGTACCCCCCACGGGGGTGGACGGCGTACTCTTGAACCGTGCGCCGCGTCGGCAAACCCGATCCCTACGACCTCATCGCCCGGCTCGCCCGGCTGGTCGCCGGCGACTCGCTGGTCGGCGACCTCCGGCTGGTCACAGTGCTGGTTGCGCTGGGCGGGATCTCGGTCGTGCTGGTGCCGCCGGACCGGCCCAGCCTGCCCGTCACGCTGGCCCTGGTGGTTGCCGTCTCGGTCACAGCCACGATGTGGCGCCGCAACCCCTTACTGGGCGTGGTACTCGCGGCGCCGTTCGCCGTGATCCTGGCGTCCGCAGGAGCCGTGCTGCCGGCGGTCGCCGGCCCCGGCCTATTGCTCGCCGCCACCGCCGACCATGCCAGTCCGCAGGCGCGCCGCCGGCTGATCTGGATCGGCGCGTTCGCCGCCGCGATCGGCATCGAGATGCTGAGCTACCTCGATCTCCCGGAGAGCCGAGGGAACTTCCAGTCGCTGGTGCTCTCCGGGGTGCTGTGGGCGGCGGCGCTGTACGTCGGCACCGAGCAGCGGCGCCGTCGGGAGGCCGCCGAGTCGCTGCGCGCCTCGCTCGAGCACGAGCGGCGGCTGGCCGGCGCCGAGGAGCGGACGCGCGTGGCCCGCGACCTGCACGACGCCATCGGCCACGCTGTCAACGTGATCGCGATCCAGGCCGGCGCCGGCCGCCTGCAGCTCGATCACGACCCGGAGCGGTCGCGCGCCGCGCTGCGGGCGATCGAGAGCACTGCGCGTGACGCGGCCGAGGAGCTCGACGGGCTGGTCGGCGCGCTGCGCGGCGATGAGGCTACCACGCCGACGCCGCCGCCAAGCCTGGCCGGGATCTCGCCCCTGATCGACGGCTACCGGGCCGCCGGCCTCGACATCACCGTGGTCGAGCGAGGCAGCGGCCGGCAGGACGGCGCCACCGTCGGCGCGACCGCGTACAGGATCCTCCAGGAGGCGCTGACCAACGCCGCCCGCCACGGCGGCGCGCGGCCGGTAACGGTGACCATCGTCCACGGCACCGACGCCGTCACGATCGAGGTCGCGAACGAGCTGGCCGGCACCGGCCCCGCCGGCCGCCGCGGCCACGGCATCCCCGGTATGCGCGAGCGCGCGGCGCTGATCGGCGGGTCGCTGCAGACCGCGGTCGATCGCGGCCGGTTCGTGCTCCAGGCGCACCTGCCCTACCGCACCGAGCCGTGACCGTTAGCGTCCTGCTGGCCGATGACGAGCGGCTGATCCGCGCGGGGCTGCGGGCGACCCTCGAGACCACGCCCGACATCCGGGTGGTGGCCGAGGGCGAGAACGGCGCCGAAGCCATCGACCGCGCGCGGGAGCTGCGCCCTGACGTCGTGCTGATGGACATACGGATGCCGGTGATGGACGGCATCGCGGCGACGGCGGCCATCGCCGACGAGGGTCTGGGCCGCGTGCTCGTGCTGACCACCTTCGAGTCGGATGATCTGGTGCTGGACGCGCTCGGCGCCGGCGCCAGCGGCTACCTGCTCAAGCGCTGCCCGCCCGAGGAGCTGATCGAGGCGATCCGCGTGGTCGCCGCAGGCGACGCGGTGCTCGCCTCGTCCGTCGCGGCCGCCGTCGTCCGTCGGCTGCGCCGCGTACCGCGGTTCGCCCAGGCGGCGTCGGCCCGGATCGGCGAGCTGACCCCGCGCGAGCACGAGATCCTGCTGCTGGTCGCCCAGAGCCTCTCGAACACCGAGATCGCCGCCCGCTGCTCGCTGTCCGAGGGCACGGTGAAGACGCACGTCAAGCACGTGTTCGCGAAGCTCGGGCTGCGCGACCGCGCCCAGGCCGTGGTCTTCGCGTACGAAACCGGGCTGGTCGTGCCCGGCGAGCCGCCCGCCGCCTAGGCGTCGAGGATCCCGACCACCTGGAACCAGGGCGGCTCCGGCTCCGGGTTGCGGTCGAGCCGCATGCCCAGTCGCGACATCACCGCCTGCGATGCGGTGTTCGTGTGCTCCGTGCTGGCCACGATCCGCTGCAGGCACATCTCGCCGAAGCCGTAGGCGATTAGCGCCGCCGCCGCCTCGGTCGCGTAGCCGTTGCCCCGGTACGCCGGATCCAGCATCCAGTACATGCCGACGGCCGGCAGAAACCGCCGCGCGCGCTCCTCGTCGGGGTCGCGCGGCCACGTCTCCAGCAGGCCGAACGGGCCGAACGCCGGAACCAGCCCGCACAGCCCGACCAGCGTGCCGCCGGCCCGCAGCGTGATCGCCCGCTCGCCGTACGGGGGCTGCAGCAGGGCGCCGAGTTCGCTGTAGCTGGCGACCCGCCAGGCCAGCGTCGCCCGCTGCCGGTCGTCCGGGATGTCAGGTTCCAGCGCGCGATACGCCGGAAAGTCCTCGGATGTGAGCGGCCGTACCGACAGCCTCTCCGTCGTGAGTGCGGGCATCTCCGTCATGTGGCCGACAGGTTATTCGGTTTTTGCCTGCGATTCACGCTTTTCTTACGGCGGACTCATGCCGATCTTGCATCCGTGATGCTGACTGTGCATACGGTGAAACGGGTCCACCGCACATGTCTCGCCGCCTCGGCGGCGGTCGTGATCGGCCTCGTCGGTGCCTCTTCGGCCTCGGCGATGACGATCCTCCATCTGGGCGTCAAGGGGCCGCGGGTGTCCGAGGTGCAGCGGCTGCTGCACATCCGGGCGAACCGGCTCTACGACCACCGCACCTACCTCGCCGTGCGCCGCTTCCAGGCACATCACCACCTGCTGGTGGACGGGCAGGTCGGCCCCCACACCTGGTCGGCGCTGCACCGATCGCCGGCGCATCATGCGAAGAAGCGCCATCACAGCCACCATCGGCGGCACGCGGACGGCGTCCTGCGCCTGGGCGTCAAGGGCAAGCGGGTGGCCGCGGTGCAGCGGCGCCTGCACATCCGAGCAAACCGGCTGTTCGACCATCGAACATATCTCGCGGTACGCAGGTTCCAGGCACGGCATCACCTGCTGGTCGACGGACAGGTCGGCCCGCACACCTGGTCGGCGCTGCACCGATCGCGGGCTCATCACAAGAAGAAGCGCCACCACAGCCACCATCGCCGCCATTCCAACGGCATCCTGCACCTGGGCGTGCGCGGGCCGCGGGTCTCACAGGTGCAGCGGCTGCTGCACATTCGCACGAACCGGCTCTACGACCGGCGAACGTACCTCGCGGTGCGCCGCTTTCAGGCCCGCCGCGGCCTGCTCGTCGACGGCCAGGTCGGCCCGCAGACCTGGGGCGCCCTCCACCGCCCCGCGCCGCGCATCACCGGCAGCTCGCTGGCCGTCCGCGCGCTGCACGTGGCGATGCAGTACCGAGGCGTCAAGTACGTGTGGGGCGGCTCGACGCCTCGCGGCTTCGACTGCTCGGGGCTGATCTGGTACGCCTACCTCAGGCTCGGCGTCTCGATCCCGCGGGTCACTTACGGCCAGTGGGAGATCGGCCGCCACGTGCCCCGCAGCCAGCTGCGGCCCGGCGACCTGCTGTTCTTCCACAAGCGCGGCCACGTCGGCATCTTCATGGGCCATGGCTGGTTCCTGCACGCGCCGATGACCGGCCAGGTCGTGCACGCGAGCCGGTTCCGCGGGTGGTACACGTCGCACTACGACGGCGCCGTCCGGATCGGCTAGATCTTCTCGAGCGGCGCGTAGCCGAGCACCAGCCGGCGCTCCGAGCGGTCGTCCCGGAACCGGACAACCACGATACCGTCCCGGTCGACCCCGGTGACGATGCCCTCGCCCAGCGTGCCGTGCCGCACCTCGTCGCCCACGGCGAGCGCCGGCACGTCCACCTTGGGCGCCTGGAACGCTGCCCGTGACGCCGCCGACGCTGCCGCCGACGCCGCGGCCCATGCGGGCGCCTGGCGCTCCCACTCTATGCCGCTCTGCGGCAGCTCGTCCAGGAAGCGCGACGGCATGTTGTAGGAGCGGGCGCCGAAGATCGTCCGCGACCGGGCGTGGGTCAGCGTCAGCCGCTCCCGGGCCCGTGTCATGCCGACGTAGCAGAGCCGCCGCTCCTCCTCGTCGTTCAGCTCGTCCAGCGAGCGCTGGTGCGGGAACAGCCCCTCCTCGAGCCCGATCATGAAGACCACCGGGAACTCCAGGCCCTTGGCGTTGTGCAGCGTCATCAGCGTCACCTGCGACCGCTCCTCGGCCAGGCTGTCCGAGTCGGTGTAGAGCGAGATCTCCTGCAGGAAGTCGGCCAGCCGGCCGCCCTCCCCCGCCTCCTCGCCCCGCGACTCGTACTCGCGGGCCACGCCGACCAGCTCCTGGAGGTTCTCCATCCGGCCCTGGGCCTCGATCGTGCGGTCGGCCTCGAGCATCTCCGCGTAGCCGCTCTTGGCCAGCACCTCCTCCAGCAGGTCGGCCACCGAGGCCTCCGCCGCCCGCTCGCGGAGCCCCTGGATCAGGTCCCGGAAACGTGTCACGCTGGCGACCGCCGCGCCGCTCAGCGGGCTGGCGTCGACCTGCTCGATCGCCTCCCACAGCGACTGGCCCATCGCCCGGGCGTGGTTGGACAGCCGGTCCAGCGACGTGCCGCCGATCCCCCGCCGCGGCTGGTTGACGATCCGCCGCAGCGAGATCTCGTCGGCCGGGTTCTCGATTACCTGCAGGTAGGCGACGGCGTCCTTGATCTCGGCCCGGTCGTAGAACTTCGGGCCGCCGATCACCCGGTAGTCCACGCCCTGGCGGGTCAGGAGGTCCTCGAGCACCCGGGACTGCGCGTTCATCCGGTAGAAGACGGCGACGTCGGCCGCCGACATGCCGCCGTCCATCGCATCCTGAATGGCGCCGGCAACGAACCGGGCCTCCGCGTGCTCGTCCTCGGCCTCGATCACCCGCACCGGGTCGCCGGATCCCAGATCCGACCACAGCTGCTTGGGCGCCCGCCCCCGGTTGTGCGCGATCACCGCGTTCGCGGAGTCGAGGATCGTCTGGGTCGAGCGGTAGTTCTGCTCAAGGCGCACCACGTAGGCGTCGGGGAAGTCCTGGTCGAACTCGGAGATGTTGCGGATGTCCGCCCCACGGAACGCGTAGATCGACTGGTCCTGGTCGCCGACGACGGCCAGGTTGCGGTGCCCGGCCGAGAGCAGCGAGACCAGCCGGAACTGGGCATGGTTGGTGTCCTGGTACTCGTCGACCATCACGTAGCGGAATCCCCGCTGCCAGTGCCGGCGGACGTCCGGGAACGCCTCCAGCAGGCCCACCGTCTTCATGATCATGTCGTCGAAGTCCATGGCGTTGGCGGCCTGCAGCCGGCGCTCGTAGTCGTCGTAGACCTCGGCCACGGTCTGCTCGAAGAAGCCGCCGATCGTCTCCGAGTACAGTTCCGGCGTCAGCAGCCGGTCCTTGGCGCGGGAGATCGCGGAGTGGATCGAGCGCGGCGTGAACCGCTTGGGATCCTTGCCCTGCTCCTCGAGGATGTTGCGCACTAGCCGCACCTGGTCGGCATGGTCGTAGATCGTGAAGCTCGGGCGGTAGCCGATCAGCTCCGCGTCACGGCGCAGCATGCGGCCGCACGCCGAGTGAAACGTCATCACCCACATGCGGGCCGCGATGTGGCCGCCAACCAGCTGCTGGACGCGCTCCTTCATCTCGGTCGCCGCCCGGTTGGTGAACGTGATGGCGAGGATCTCGTACGGTTCCGCCCGGCCCTCGGCGATCAGGTGGGCGACGCGGTGCGTCAGCACCCGCGTCTTGCCAGAGCCCGCGCCGGCGACCACCAGCAGCGGCCCCTCCGTATGGAGAACGGCCTCCCGCTGCTGCGGATTCAGTGTGTCGAGGCTGAGCGCGGAGGTCACGGAGCCGACAGCACCTGGCCCAGCTCCTCGCCCATCCAGCCTGCTGCGGCGTCGAGCGCGTTCGGGTCGGCCGACTTGAGCACGATGTCGACCCGGCGCACGCCGCCGTCGAACTGGGGATAGCTGCCGACCGCGACCGCGGGGTGCTCGTCCATCGCCCGCTCCAGCACGGCCACGATCTGCGATTCGGTCGTCCGGTAGCTCAGCCGGACGGCGCGGATCGGCCGC
>DATLLN010000351.1:0-6324 GCA_035537835.1 Gaiellales bacterium | reverse complement strand
CTCTTCCACCGCGGCGCCATCGAGGCCGCGCTCGGCGACCGCTCCGCCGCTCGCCGCGATCTCGCGCACGCGCTGGCGGTCAACCCCCGGTTCTCGATCCAGCAGGCACCGATCGCGCGGCGCCTGCTCGCGGAGGTGTCGTGATGCGCAGGCTGCTGCTTCTGCTCGCCGCCGTGGCGGGTCTGTCGGCGATGGTGCCGGCCACCGCATCTGCCCACCCACTCGGCAACTTCACGGTCAACCGCTACAGCCTGATCGACGTCGGCCGCGGATCCGTCTCCGTCCGGTTCGTGGTCGACATGGCCGAGATCCCGACGTTCCAGGCGCTCGGCGGTGCGGGGACGCGCGACGGCCGCGCGATCCTGTACGCGCAGCGCGAGGCACCACGCTGGGTGCGTGGGCTCGACCTGCGGGTCGACGGCCGGCGCGTGCCGCTGTCGCTCGTCCCGGGCAGCGTTCGCGCGAGCCTTCGCCCCGGCCAGGCGGGCCTGTCGATCATGCGCGCCGAGCTCACCGCCTCCGCGGCGGTCGCCGGATCGGGGTCCCACGCGGTGAGCTACCGCGAGGCCGCGTTCGGCGACAAGGTCGGCTGGCGCGAAATCGTCGTCCACCACAGCGACGGCGTCGTGCTGACCGGATCGACCGCCGCCACCCGGGACGTCTCGGACATGCTCCGCCACTATCCCGCCGGCCTGCTGCAGTCGCCGCTCGACGAGTCGTCGGCCTCGCTGGCCTATCGCTACGGGTCGGGGGCGAGCGTTGTTGTCGCTCCCCGGCTGCCGTCGGGTGGCGTCGACGTGGGCACATCCGAGTCGGGCTTCACCTCGCTGGTCGGGCACCGCAACCTGACCCCCGGGTTCATCGCGCTCGCGCTGCTGCTGGCCATGGCATGGGGCGCGCTCCATGCACTCAGCCCGGGACACGGCAAGTCCATCGTGGCGGCGTATCTGATCGGGTCGCGCGGCACGGCCCGCCACGCGGCATTCCTGGGGGCGACCGTGACGGTGACCCATACCGCGGGCGTTGTGGCCCTCGGCCTGGTGACGCTGTTCCTCTCGCAGTACATCGTGCCGGAGACGCTGTATCCATGGCTGGGCCTTGTGTCCGGCCTGATCGTCGTCGTCATGGGCGCGTCGATCCTCGCCCGCAGGGTCTCGCGCGGCCGCGGCCATCACCACCACGGTCATGAGCACGATCATCATCATCACCACCACCACGAGCCCGGCCATTCCCACCTGCCACCCGGCGCCGACGGGTCGCGGATCACCACTCGCAGCATGCTCGCGCTGGGCGTGTCGGGCGGGATCCTGCCCTGCCCGTCGGCGCTGGTGGTCATGCTCGGCGCGATCGCCCTGCACCGGGCCGCCTTCGGCCTCGCGCTGGTGGTCGCCTTCAGCCTCGGGCTGGCGCTGACGCTGACCACGATCGGCGTGCTGGTCGTCTACGCCGGACGACACATGCAGCGTGTGCCGGACAGAGGCGGCCGCGTTGTCCGCTGGATCCCGGCGTTCAGCGCTGCGGTGATTACGGCGCTCGGCATCGGTCTGACCATCAGGGCGCTCGACACCTTCCCCGGTGGGGCGGGCGGGCTCGTCGACGACCTCGCCTCCCCGGCCGCGGCCGTCGTTGCCGGGCTCGCGGTGCTCACCGCGACGGCCGTCGCGGTCATCCGCCGGCCCTCCGCGCGCTTCACGACGACCGAAAGGACGCAGCCATGACCACCGTCACCGTCGCCGGACAACAGGCGCCTGCCGACCGGTCACAGTGGCTGCGGCTGGGCGGGTTCCTGTCCGCCGTCGGGTTGCTGCACCTGGTGGGCTGGGGGCTGTTCCTCTACTACGCACGCTCGGCGCCGGCGCTGGCCGGGCTGGGGATGCTGGCGTATACCTTCGGCCTCCGCCACGCGTTCGACGCCGACCACATCGCGGCGATCGACAACACGACCCGCAAGCTGCTGGCCCAGGGCCGCAAGCCGATGGGCGTCGGGTTCTTCTTCTCGCTGGGGCATTCGACGATCGTGTTCGCGCTGGTGGCCGGCCTTGCCGCCGCCACGCGCGCGGTCGATTCGCAGATCCCCGCGTTCCAGACCTATGGCGGCTACATCGGCGCGAGCGTGTCCGGGACGTTCCTGTGGGTGATCGGCGTGCTCAACCTGATCGTGCTGATCGACATCGTGCGCATCTTCTTCGCGATGCGCAGCGGGGCGTACGACGAGCATCAGCTCGAACGCCATCTGCACGACCGCGGGCTGATGAACCGGTTCGTGTTCGGCCGGCTGTCCCGCGCGGTGACGAAGAGCTGGCACATGTACCCGCTGGGGTTGCTGTTCGGTCTGGGGTTCGACACGGCCACCGAGGTCGGGCTGCTTGCCGTCTCGGCCGGCGTCGCAACCCACGCCGTGCCCGCCGGCGCGGTGCTCTCGCTGCCGATCCTGTTCGCCGCCGGTATGAGCCTTCTGGATACCGCCGACGGCGCATTCATGTCCCACGCCTACGGATGGGCGTTCGCGAATCCCGTGCGCAAGGTCTACTACAACATCACCGTCACCGGCCTGTCCGTGGTTGTCGCCCTGCTGATCGGCACGGTCGAGCTGCTGCAGGTCGCCTCCGCGAAGCTGCAGCTGAACGGCGGCGCCTGGGACTGGCTGAACGCGCTCGACTTCGAGCTGCTCGGCTACGCCGTGGTCGGCGCGTTCGTCGCCACCTGGTTGGTGAGCCTGGCGGTCTGGAAGCTGCATCGCGTGGAGGAGCGGTGGAGCAGGCACCTCGATCTCGATCACAGAAAGGGAACAATCCGATGACCCAGCTCGCTCATCCCATCAGCCGCCGTCCGCGCACCTGGCTCGCCGCCGCCGTGCTGATCGGCGTGCTCGCTCTCGCGGCCGCGGTCGCCCTCGGGTCACGCGCGGCCGACCGGGCCGCGCAGCCGATGCACGCCGACGTGCAGCTCGCGTCAGGCCGGGCCACCGCGGCGTCGCTGCGGATGCTCGCGGTCGACGATCTGGGGCCGACCACCGACGTTCCTCGGTACGCCGCGTCCAGCGGCCTCGACCGCGTCCGCCAGGCGGGCTGCCGCGACGGCGCATGCGCGCTCGCGTTCAACACCGACTACACCCCGGCGCTGCACACCGTCGGCCAGCTGGTCGAACAGCAGGGGCCCATGCTGGCCGCGGCGTTCGCCGACCCCGGCCTGCGGACGCTCACCGTCGTCACCTACGGCCCGTCGTCGGCTGACGGCCGCGTGAGTCAGAACCCGTTGTTCGCGCTGCGCTGCAGCCGGGCCGGAGTCATGGGCGCGGGCCTGGCGCACGCGGCCGCCGCCGCCATCCAGTCGGCATGCGACTACACGCCGTACGTCAGCTGAGGAGCGGTCCGGCCGCCTTCACGCGCATCCGTACCGACGGCGTGGTCAGGTAGGCGAGGGGCAGCTCCTCCAGCTCCACGATCTCCACACGCTCCGGGTCGGCACCGGCGCGGACGGCCTCGTCCCGTGCCTCGTCCCGGGCCTGGGCCAGCAGCGCGTCGCGGCCGGATTCGCCGACGTGGTAGATGCGGTCGATCTGCCCGGACACGGCGGCGATCGCCGCGCCGATCGCGTTGGCGACGTCGTGGTGCGGCGGCCGGATCACCTCGCTGACGCCGGGCAGGCGGTCGGGCACCAGGACGCTGCCACCGCCGACCACCACCAGCGGCCGGTCGCCGCGCGCCGTCTTCACACGGTCGACGGCATCGGCCAGCATGCCGTCGGCTCGTTCGAGGCCGGCCATCAGGCTCGCGTGGTGCGCCTGCGGCGGCGCGGTCCCGATCTCGGCCCTCCCGGCCGCGACCGCGGCGTCGGTGAGGGTCGGCGTAGCGCCGCCGAACACCAGCGCCTCGTCGGGCAGGCGGTAGCCGACGCTGCGCGGCCCGACGCCGTCGTCCGAGATGACGCTGCCGCCGCCCACGGCGATCGCGACCAGGTCGGGCATCCGGAAGTTCGTCCGGATGCCGCCGATCTCGACCGCGGCGCTGGATTCGCGCGGGAAGCCGTTGGCGAGCACGCCGACGTCGGTCGAGGTGCCGCCCACGTCCGCCACCATCGCATCGCGCAGTCCCGTCAGGTACGCCGCGCCGCGCAGGCTGTTCGCCGGGCCGCTGCCGATCGTCAGCATCGGGTGGCTGACGGCGTAGTCCAGCGCCATCAGGGTGCCGTCGTTCTGGGCGAAGAACGTCGCCGGCTCCAGTCCGTGCGAGGCGAGCGCCGTTCCCAGGGCGCCCGCCACCTCGACGGCGACCGCGCGCAGCGCCGCGTTCAGCACCGTCGCGTTCTCCCGCTCGAGCAGGCCGACCGACCCGATCTCGTGGCTCAGCGAGACGTGGATGTCATCGCCCATCACCTCGCGCACGATCGCCTCGGCGGCCAGCTCGTGCTCGGCGGAGACGGATGCGAACACGCTGGTCAGCGCGACCCCGTCGACCGAGCCGGCCAGGGGGTCGAGGAACCGGCGCAGCTCATCGCCGTCCAGCGGAACGATCTCGCGGCCGTCGAACTCGAGACCGCCGCCGATCACCGCCTCGCCAGCCGACACGGCCGCGCGCAGGTCGTCGGGCCACATCATCAGCGGCGGGACAGAGGTGGTCGACGGCCGCCCGATGCGGACGACGGCGACGCGTTCCAGCCCGCGGCGCTCGAGCACCGCGTTGGTCGCGTGCGTCGTGCCCAGCATCACGTGGGTCACCCGGCTGGGCTCGACGCCGGGGGCCGAGAGCACGGCGTCGACCGCCGCGGCGATGCCGCCGCTGACGTCGGCGGTGGTCGGCCGCTTGGCCTTCGCGACCAGCCCGTCGGCGCGGTCGAGCACGACGGCGTCCGTGTTGGTGCCGCCGACGTCGATCCCCAGCCGCAGGTCGATCGCGGTGCTCACGCGGACAACTCCTCCACCGGGACGTAGCCGAACTCGTAGCCGAAGGCCCCGGGCCCGGCCAGCGCGAGGCCGGCCTCCGTGCGCCACACCGGGTCGCAGGGGAACGCCACGACCGAGACCCGCTGGCCGTAGCGGAGCCGCTCGGTGTGGATCGCGTGGCCGGTCTCCGCGTCGAGCACCGTGATGATGTCCGGCACCATCGCCCGGGGACGGCCGTCCTCGAGGGCGACCAGGTTCTCGTTCTGGATCTCCAGCTGCAGCAGCCTGCCGCGGTGCCCCTCCAGCCCCTCGACGGTCGCCGATCCGCGGACGAAGCCGCCCGCAACGCGGCGCTCGACGTCCGTCAGCTTGCCGTGGAGCAGCAGCACCGCGCCGATCGCCTCGCCCAGCGCCCGCACCGGGTCGTCGGGAGCCTCCAGCGCCCGGCCGATCCGCAGGGCGTGCGACACCGAGCCGCGCACCGTGGCGCCGCGGGCCTGCGCGGCCGTCATCGGGTATTCCGCGGAGGATGCCGTGCCGCCGAACTCGACGGCCGCGGCCCGGGCGAGGCGCTCCAGCCAGTGCCCGTCCGCCGTGCGGATGACCACGCGGTTTCCGCGCTCGTCGGTCATCGCGCAGGGAGACGGATCGATGCCGGCGATCTCCATCGTCTGCTGCTGGACCTCGGGAAAGGCGCGGCCCATGGCGTCGGCGTCGACGAACGGCAGCCTCATCCTGGCCGCCCAGCTGATCGGGTGGATGCCGTTGCCGCCGCCGATCTCGGCCGCCATCACGGCGACGACTGGTCGCCCCGTGACCTCCTCCAGGCTCTCGCGCAGCCACTCGCCCTCGCGCTCCGACCCCAGCTTCTCGATCGACACGGTGGGCGCGCCGATGCCCCCGCAGGACATGATCAGCCCGTCATCGGGCAGGTCATCCAGGTCGACGAGGTCGACCGGCCCGCACTCGCGCATGGCGTGCGTGCAGGCGAGCACGCTGACGTAGGTGTCGCCTCCGCCGCCGGCGCCCAGCACCGAGCACCCGCGTGCCAGAGCCGGGAGAGTGTCGACGTCGATCCGCATCGCGGCATTGTGTCGCATGTGAGGAAGGCGGCCGATCGGGTAGTGATCCCGTGATGGAGCACCACGTGGTGATCGTCGGCTGCGGCTTCGGCGGCCTGTTCGCGGCTCGCGCCCTGAAGCGCGCGCCGGTGGCGCTGACGATCATCGACCGGCGGAACCACCACCTGTTCCAGCCGCTGCTCTACCAGATGTCCACGGGCATCGTCTCCGAGGGGGACATCGCGCCGCCGATCCGCGGCGTGCTGCGCCGCCAGCGCAACGCGACCGTGCTGATGGGCGATGTGGAGCGGGTGGACGTGGCCGGGCGGTCGCTGCGGGTGCGGGCCGCCGACGGCAAGATCGACGTGCCCTACGACAGCC
>DATLLN010000350.1:0-17875 GCA_035537835.1 Gaiellales bacterium | reverse complement strand
GAACTCGGCCGAGACGACGAACCCGGCCGCCTGCAGCGCCGCGGCGATGCCGATCGCGATGCCCAGGGACAGCAGCCAGCCGGCGACCCCCAGTGTCAGCGGCCGGCCGCGGACGCGGACGAAGTCCAGCTCCAGGCCGGCCATGAAGAACAGCATGGCCAGGCCGAACGAGGCAAGGAACACGACCAGCGTGTTCTCGGTCGCCCAGTCCAGCCCGTAGGGGCCGATCAGGATGCCGCCGGCCAGCTCGACCACCACCACCGGGATGCGAACCCGGTGCGGAATGTCGACCAGGATCGGCGCAAGTACGGCGACGATCGAGATCAGGAACAGGTCGTTGAGATCGCCGATGCTCATCCGGCGATCACCACGGCCACGTCCATGTGTCGCCCGCCTGCGGCATCGGTCAAGTTTCCTGCCGGGGCACGATGACCGACCGAACCGAACGTGTCAAGCGCCGAACGAGAGCCGTCGGACCCTTACAGAAACAACACAAACGCTGCCTGCGTTGCCATCCGGCGAAGCTGATAGAGTCCCGCCCCATGCCGTTGCGGACCGGCCCAAAGCGGCGCGCGTCGATGGCTTCCGCCGCGCGTCGCACCGGCGTCCTACTGGTTGTCGCCGCCTTTGCCGCAGCTGCCGCTGCCGGTCCCGCAAGCGCGGACCGGATCAGCCAGAAGAAGGCGGAGATCGCCCAGGTCGAGAACGAGCTGAACGCATTCAACCAGCAGCTCGACGCGGCCGCCGAGGCGTACAACCGGGCCACGTCGCAGCTGGCGCAGGTGCAGGCGGACATCCGCGAGAACACCCGCCGGCTGAAGCTGGCCAAGGCCAACCTGCGGATCGCCAAGCAGCACCTGGCCGCGTTCCTCGTCTCGTCGTACAAGGGCGACCGCACCGACGTGTTCGAGGTGCTGGGGTCGGGCTCGTTCACCGATCTGCTGAACCGCGTCGAGTACGTGCAGCGGATGTCGGACGCCGAGGGCGAGCTGCTGGCGCAGGTGCAGAAGGCCGAGCACGAGATCCACGTGCGGCAGGCGAAGCTGAAGGTCGACCAGAAGAAGGCCGTGCGCCTGGTCGCCGAGACCAAGCAGCACAAGGCAGACGCCGAGGCCGCAGTCGCCGCCCGCCAGCAGATGCTGGGCAGCCTGCAGAGCGACCTGGCGCAGGCGATCAAGGACCGGCAGCGCCACCTCGACGAGGTCGCCCGGCAGAAGGCGGCCGCGCTGGCAGCCGCCCAGCAGCAGCAGGAGCAGGCAGCCTCGTCCAGCAGTTCGTCGTCCAGCAGCTCCTCGTCTGGCTCGTCCGGCAGCAGCGGCTCCAGCGGCGGCAGCTGGTCGCCGCCACCGGCCGGCCCGCTCGGGTCGCAGGCCGTCGCCATCGCCCAGCGTTACCTCGGCGTCCCCTACGTGTGGGGCGGCGCCAGCCCGTCCGGGTTCGACTGCTCGGGCCTGACGATGTATGTGTACGCGCAGCTGGGCATCGGCCTCGGCCACTACACCGGGTCGCAGTACAACGCCGGCCCGCACGTCTCGATGAGCCAGCTGGCTCCGGGCGATCTGGTCTTCTTCTACGCCGGCCACGACCACGTGGGGATCTACATGGGCGGCGGGCTGTTCGTCCACGCGCCGCACACCGGCGACGTCGTCAAGATCTCGAGCCTGTCCGGCTACTACGCCGCGAACTTCTCCGGCGCCGTCCGCGTCACAGGGTAAGATCTCCGTCCCCGTTCGTCGGTCGCCCGGGAACATTTTGCGGGCGTCAATCCACTACCAACGACCGGGCCGTAGATAGAGACGTGCGGAGTTGGGGAATAGGTCTCCGTGCAAGATCGTTTAAGAGGGATGCGACCGGCTGGGCGGTCGTGCGAACCGAGCACCGAGGGAGTTGATACGAATGTCTGACCAGCTCATCGTGGAGCCGGAAGCCCGGCTGCTGGTGGAGCTTGGCCAGGAGCGCGGGGTCGTGTACGAGGAGGAGATCGTGGGGCTGACCCACGAGCTCGATCTCGATGAGAACGACGTGCAGGCATTGCGGGACGAGCTCGTGAACCTGGGGGTCGAGATCGTCGAGCAGGCCGCTGCGCCGGCGGAGGAGCAGGTGGTTGTCGAGGTCGAGATCGCCACGACCAACAGCCTCGACCTGTTTCTGCGACAGGCCGGCCGGTATCCGCTGCTGACCAAGGATGAAGAGGTCTCGCTGGCCAAGGCCATCGAGGCCGGCGATCCGGTGGCCAAGCGCCGGATGATCGAGTCCAACCTGCGCCTGGTGGTGACGATCGCCAAGCAGTACCGCGGGCAGGGCGTGCCGTTCCTGGATCTGATCCAGGAGGGCGTGCTCGGCCTGAACCGTGCGGTCGAGAAGTTCGACTGGCGCCGCGACCTGAAGTTCTCCACGTACGCCACATGGTGGATCCGGCAGGCTGTGCAGCGGTCGATCGCGAACAGCGGGCGGACGATCCGCCTGCCCGTTCACGTATCCGACCGGCTGCGCGCGATCGAGCGGGCGCGCCGCTCGCTCGAGGCCAGCCTGGGCCGCGAGCCGACCGACGAGGAAATCGCCCGGGCGGCGGAGCTGTCTGAGGACGCCGTCGCCGAGACGCTCGGCCTCGCGCGGAAGACCGTCTCGCTGCACGAGCCGGTCGGCGAGGACGGCGACTCGGAGCTCGGCGACATGATCGCCGACCCGGACGCCGGCAACCCGGAGGAGCTGGCCGAGGCGCAGCTGCGGCACGAGAAGCTGCGCGAGGGGCTGGCCCGGCTGGGCGAGCGCAAGCGGCTGATCCTGGAGCTGCGGTTCGGCCTCGACGGCAACGACCCCCGGAACCTCGAGGAGATCGGCCGAATCGTCGGCCTCACCCGCGAGCGGGTGCGCCAGCTGGAGGCCGAGGCGCTGCGGGAGCTCGCGGCGTCGGCCGACATGCAGCCGCTCCGCGCCGCGTAGGCAGCAGAGAACGAGAAAAAGGGTTCAGGCACGAGGCGCCTGAACCCATTTTCTATGCCGCCAGAAGCTGCTCGATGCCGAGGCTTCCGGCGTGGTAGTACGGATGCTCGTAGACGTCCATCGGGTCGGCGTCCGCGGCCACCGGCACCTCGAAGCGCTCGCCGGTGCGGGTGTCGGAGACGACCACCGCCAGCGACTCGCTGGAGGGGCGCCACACCAGCCGCACCTCGACGCCGTCCGCCGTGCGCTCGCACAGCTCGCGGTCGGGTTCGGCGGGCTCGAAGCAAAATGCGTCATACGGGTCCATCTCGATCTCCTGGTGTGCGGGTGTGCGGTTCATGCGAGGAGGCTCCCACTCGCGGGCCGCGGCCGACAGGGGGCGACCTCGTGTCCGCAGGTGCGGCAAACCGAACCCGCAAAACGGGGTCAGACCCGCTGTTGCACCCTGGCCCTCCTCCGCCAACCAGACGGCGGGTGCCCCAGGGCGCTTCCCTGAAAGAACGGGGTCAGACCCCGTTTTTTCACGCGACCGTCAGATGACGTGCGGTACGTGGTGCTTCCACGACACCGCGGCGACGCGCTGCAGCACGCGCTCGACGACGTCCGCCTCGACGCCGGAGCGTTCGACCGTGCCGGCGACGTCAAGCCCCAGGTCCTGCGTGCAGACCAGCGTCAGGTCGGCGTCCCGGTAGGTGAAGCCGAGCTCCTGCTCGTCGGTCTGCCCGCCCCACAGCCCGGCCGTCGGGTGTTTGGTGATCACGCCCTCGGGCAGGCCGAGGATCGCGGCGGCGTGCCGCACCTCGGTCTTGTAGAGGTCGGAAATCGGCTCCACGTCGGAGGCGGCGTCGCCGAACCGGGTGAAGTAGCCCAGGTAGTACTCGCTGCGGTTCTCGGTGCCGACGACCAGCCCGTCGGCCTCCTGGGCGATGTCGTAGATCAGGATCATCCGGCTGCGTGCGCTGGCGTTGCCGAACCGCAGCGGCGACGCGTGCACGCTGGGTCGGGCGCCGGCGATGCCCTCGAGCACCGGCTCGATGGAGATCGTCAGCATGTTCTCCGAAGGCAACGACACGGTCCGTGCCGTCAGCTCCGCATCGTCCAGGTGCACCTGCTCGGTGTGGCGGCTCGGCAGCCGCGCCGCGATCACGTTGTCCGGCCCCAGCGCCCTCGCCGCCAGGCCGAGCGACACGGCCGAGTCGATTCCGCCCGACAGCCCGATCACCGCGCGCGTGCGGCCGGCCGCGGCGAACACGTCGCGGAACTGCTCCGCCTTGCGCTCGAGCAGCCCGGCCAGCTCGTCCTGGCCGCGGAGGAGGTCGGTCGTCTTCGAGTCGGTCATGAGAGGCGCTCCTTGAGGGCGGTCAGCTGCGGGGAGAGCCGCGGCCGGAGGGGAGTCGGATGGGTCAGCGCTCGCATCGGCGACGGTAGCGCGGCCCGCTGCGCCGCGGCGCGGTCGCGGACGGCGGCGACGGGCGGCGTCTCGGCGGCCGGCGCGCCGCCGCGCAGCACGGGCTCGAGCAGCGGCGCCCCCGGCAGGTCCTCGCCGACCAGGCCGATCACGTCGTCGTCATCGCCGCGGAACACCTGGTGGCGCCCGGGCAGGGTCGACTTCTCCCCCGCCAGCTTCATCACCGGACGCCCGTCGCTCTCGACCAGCTTGTACACCCCGCCCAGCGCCGGAACGTCGAAGCTGGTCACCAGCCGGGTACCGACGCCGAATCCGGTGACCGGGACGCCGGCCGACACCCAGCCCGCGATCACGTGCTCGTCGAGGTCGCCGGAGGCGAAGATCTCGGTGTCCCCCATCCCCTCCTCGTCGAGGATCGCCCGTACCTGGGTGGCGAGCGTGGCGACGTTGCCCGAGTCCAGCCGCACGAAGCGCGGCGTGACGCCGGCCGCGCGGGACGCCTCGGCGGCCCGGCGCGCGCCGCGCACCGGATTGTAGGTGTCGATCAGCAGCGTCGCCGTATCGCCGTGCTCGCGCAGAAACTCGGTGAACGCGTCGACCTCCGAGGCGAACCCCATCACGTAGCTGTGCGCCATCGTGCCCGAGGTCGGGATGTCCCACAGCATGCCCGCGGCGACCGTGGCGGTGGCGACGCAGCCGCCGATGTAGGCGGCCCGCGCCGCCAGCAGCCCGGCGTCCGGGCCATGCGCGCGGCGGAAGCCGAAGTCCACGACCGGCCGCCCGGCGGCCGCCTCGACCATCCGCGCCGCCTTGGTGGCGATCAGCGTCTCGAAGTTGACGACGTTCAGCAGGTAGGTCTCCACCAGCTGGCAGATCAGGCGGCCGCCCTCCACGCGCAGCAGCGGCTCGCCGGCATGGACGACGGTGCCCTCGGGGATGGCGTCCAGGTCACCGTCGAAGCGCTGCGACGCGAGCCGCTCGAGCAGCGGCGGCGGGCAGGTGCCGCTGCGCTCCAGGTAGGCCAGCGCCTCCGGCCCGAACGACAGATCGCGCAGGTAGTCGACCACCTGCTCCAGGCCCGCGGCGAGCAGGTAGCCGCGGTCGCGCGGCAGCTCGCGGACGCTCAGCTCGAAGGCGACGCGGTCGTCGGCCCGGCCCTCGGCCAGGTAGGACGCAGCCATGGTGAGCTCGTAGCGGTCGACCAGCAGCTCGACCGGCGCGGCCGCCAGCGTCACGTCGCCCTCCGGTAGCGGGCGCTCTCGGCCAGGATCAGCGGCCGCCGCTCGACGAACCGGTAGAGCGACGCCGGCCGGCCACCGGTCGGGCGCTCGCCGTCCTCGGCCAGCACGCCCCAGCCCAGCGCGATCCGCCGGAAGTTGTTCGGCTCGAAGGCGCGGCCGATGCCCGCCTCGTAGACGCGCCGCAGCTCCGACATCGTGAACCGCTCAGGGAGCAGGCTCCAGGCGACGTTCTGGTACTCGAGCTTGTAGGCCAGGCGCTGGCGGGCGTAGCGCAGGATCGCGTCGTGGTCGAACGCCAGCACTGTCCCCTCGTCGATCTCGGCCAGCAGCGACTCAAGCGGCCGCCAGACCGCCTCGCGGGCGTCCGAGCCGGCGGACAGCTGCGCCCTGCCAGCGTCGACCAGCGCCAGGTAGGCGCACGAGATCGCGCGGCCCCGCGGATCGCGGTCGAGGTCGGAGAAGGTCGCCAGCTGCTCCATGAACACGCCGGACACGCCCGTCTCCTCGAGCAGCCAGCGCTCGGCGGCCTCCTCCAGCGTCTCGTCCTGGTGCAGCCGGCCGCCGGGCAGCGCCCAGTAGCTCTCGTACGGCTGGTAACGGCGGCGCACGAGCAGGACGTGCATCGCACCGTCAAAGAACGCGAAGGCGGCGACGTCGGCCGCCACGTTGGGCCTGCCACTCGATCTCACCACTTTTAGACCTCGTGACTATTCTATCAGCTGGGCGAGACGAGCAGCGTGCGCGTCTGGGTGTAGAACTCGCGGGCCGCCCTGCCCTGCTCGCGCGGGCCGTAGCCCGACGCCTTCTCGCCGCCGAACGGCGTGTGGAAGTCGACGCCGGCCGTCGGCTGGTTGACGCGCACGAGCCCAGTGTCCAGCCGCCGGGTGAGGACGAGCGTGCGGTCGAGGTCGCGGGTGAAGATCGCCGTGGAGAGCCCGAAGCGGACGCCGTTGGCGATCCGCACGGCGTCGTCCGCGTCGGCGGCGCGGAGCAGTGCGCAGACCGGCCCGAAGACCTCCTCCTGCGCGAGCTCGGCGACGGGGTCATCGAGCTCGACCAGGGTCGGCTGCATGTACCAGCCGTGCTCGCCCTCGGACTCGCCTCCGGCCACCAGCCGGCCGCCGCCGTCGACGGCCCGGGCGACCGCCGCCAGCGCCTTCGCGCGCGCATCCTCGGTGATCAGCGGCCCGACCTGGCAGGCCTCGTCCTCGGGATCCTCCACCACCATCCGTGCCACGGCCGCCTCCAGCGCCTCGCGCACGGCCGGGTAGGCGGCCTCCTCGCAGATCACGCGGCTGGTGGCGGTGCACTTCTGCCCGGCGTAGCCCATCGCGGCGCCGGCGATGATCGCCGCGGCGGCCGAGGGGTCGGCGTCGGCCAGCACGATCGAGGCGTTCTGGCCGCCCATCTCGCACTGGGCGGCGGCGCCGCGGCCGGCCAGCCGCTCGGCGACGGTGCGACCTGTGCGCTCCGACCCGGTGAAGCTGAGCGCCCGCACCAGCTGGTTGCCGACCAGGGCGGAGCCCAGCTCGCCGTCGCCATGCAGCACCTGCAGGACGCCCTCGGGCAGCAGGCCGTCGAACAGGCCGCCGATCCGGTCGGCGCAGACGGGCGAGTGCTCGGACGGCTTCATCACGCAGACGTTGCCGTAGGCCAGCGCCGGGGCGAGCTTCCACAGCGGGATGGCCAGCGGGAAGTTCCAGGGGGTGATCAGGCCGACGACGCCGCGCGGCACCTGGCGGGTGAACAGCAGCGAGCGGCCGTCCGACGGCGGGAAGCTGGCGCCCTCGGGGTCGAGCGCTGCGGCGGCGTGGAAGCGGAGGATGGCGGCCGACCGGGCGACCTCACCGCGGGCCTCGGCGATCGGCTTGCCGACCTCGCGGCAGATCAGCGATGCCAGCTCGCCGGCCTCGACCTCGAGCCGGTCGGCGGCCCAGCGCAGCGCCTCGCCGCGGGCAGCGGCGGTCGCTCCTGCCCACTCGGGCGCCGCCTCGGCGGCGCGGCGGAGGGCATGGTCGAGGTCGATCCCGCCCGACGGCCGAACGCGGCCGACGACGTCGTCGGGACGCGCCGGATTCGTGCTGACGATCTCGGCGGTGACTGCGGCCAAAGCGGTGCTACTTGCTCATGACGACGACCAGGGCAAGCGCTCCCAACAGCAGAGCCAGGGTGAGCAGCGTCCACCAGGCGGATGTCGAGGGCTTTCCCACGGCGGGGGAGTGTACCGGCTCAGGCGGCGCGCGTGTCGCCTGAGGCGAACGTCCAGCCGCCGCGGCCGGCTCGCTTGGAGGCGTACATCCCCAGGTCGGCGGAGCTGAGCAGGCTCTTCGCGTCGTGCGCGTCGACCGGGAACAGGCCGATGCCGATGCTGGACGAAGTTGTGAACCCGCCGCCGACGTCGAACGGCCGCTCGAACGCCTGGCAGACGCGGCGGGCGACGCCCTCGGCCACGGCGGCCGCCGATTCGGCGGGGACGTCGCCGAGCACGATCAGGAACTCGTCGCCGCCCAGGCGGACGACCAGGTCGGACGCGCGGGCGGCCGCCCGCAGCCGGCGTGCGACCTCCTTCAGCAGCTCGTCGCCCGCGTCGTGGCCGAACGTGTCGTTGACGTGCTTGAACTTGTCCACGTCGAGGTAGAGCAGGGCCGCCGCCGTGCCGTCGTGCGCTGCCCGGGCGAGCACCAGGTCGAGGTGATGCTCGAACATCGTCCGGTTGGGCAGGCCGGTCAGCTGGTCGTGGTAGGCCAGGAAGGTGACCCGCTCCTCGCGCAGCTTGCGCTCGGTGATGTCCCGGATGAAGGCGTTGAAGGTCAGCTCCTCCCCGGTCTGCAAAGGCCAGAGGGCGACCTCGATCGGGAACTCCTCGCCGCTGCGCCGGCGGCCGACCAGCTCGGCCGGCGGATGGTCGGCGTCGGGGCCGGCGGCGACCGCCCGGTCGAGCAGCGCGGCCATCGCCTCGTGGCTCTCCTCGGCGAGCACCAGCGTGACGATGTCGCGGCCGATCACCTCGTCGCGCTCGAAGCCGAACATCTCGCTCGCGGCCCGGTTCCACTCCATGGCCAGGGCCTCGGCGTCGAGCGCCAGGAACGCGTCCTCGGTTGTGTCGATGATCAGCCGCGAGCGCTCCTCGCTGGCGCGCAGCCGCAGCTCGGCGCGCTTGCGGGCCGTGATGTCGGCGTCGCGGATCTGGACGCCGATCTGCTCCCCGCCGGCGTCCCGCACCGGCGAGCCGGCGCTCCAGCACCACTTCTCGCGGCCGTCGCGGTTGATGATCCGGAACTCCGCGCCCGTGTACGACTCGCCCGCGAACACCGCCCGCCACAGCGGCAGCATCCGGGCCTCGTCGTCCGGGTGGACGTCGTTCAGGACGTTGCGCTCGAACAGCTCGGCCACCGTGAAGCCGGTCAGCTCCTCGAACGACGGCGTGACGTAGCGCAGCTTCCGGTCGATGCCGTACAGGAAGATCACGTCGTTCATGTTGTCGGTGACCATTCGCAGCGGCCGCTCGGACGTCGCCAGGTCGCGCTCCGCCGCCCGCCGCTCGGTCACGTCCTCCAGGTAGCCCTGCGTATAGTGGGCCTGCCCGTCGTCCCCGGTGACGACCTTGGACTCCTCGCGGATCCATACCTCGGAGCCGTCCTGCGCGACCAGCCGGTACTCGCCGCGGTACTCCCCGCCCCGGCCGAGGCACTCCCGCTGCTCGGCCAGCACACGGTCGCGATCCTTGGGATGCAGCACCGCCGGGAACATCTCGGGGTTGCCCATCCACTGGTCGACCGGGTAGCCGAGTATCTCCTCGATCTGGGGCGAGATGTAGACATTGGTGAAGGTGTCGTCGGGCTGATCGATGTAGACCGCCATCGGCAGCTGCTCGACCATCGTCCGGAAGCGCTGCTCGGCCTCCCCCTGGGCGCGCGTGGCGAGCTCCTCGGCGGTGACGTCGCGCAGCACGCCCTGGCGGTAGAGCGGCTCGCCGTCCTCGCTGTGGACGACGATCGCCTCGTCCTCGAACCAGCGCCAGCCGGACTCGGCGTGGCGCACCCTGTAGCGGGTTGACAGCGGCGACTGGCGCTCGATGCTCTCCTCCGTCGCACGCACGACGCGCAGCAGGTCGTCAGGGTGCACCAGCCGAAACCACCACTCCAGCCCGCCGGCCAGCCACTGGGGCGGGGCGTAGCCCAACAGCTCCTCGATCCGCGGCCCCACGTACAGCGCCCGGGTGCCGTCCAGCGAGTCGCGGTAAGGGATCACCGGCAGCCCTTCGACCAGCAGCCGGTACTGCTGCTCCGAGGCCACCAGCTCGGACTGCATCGCCCGCTGCTGCGTGATGTCCGCGGTGACGCCGTTGACCGCCCGCGGCCTGCCCCGGTGGTCGTAGACGCGGTGGGCGCGCGTGCGCAGCCAGAGCTCGCGGCCGTCGGCGTGGAACGCCCGGTACTCGACCTCGGCCGAGCCGTCCGTGCGGACTCGGGCCATGAAGTCGGCGAAGGCTTGGTGGTCGGCGGGATGCACGACGTCGCGCATCCACATCGAGCGGTCGCGCTGCATCTCCGCCGGCGAGCGCCCGACCAGGTCGGTCAGCCGGTCGGAGACGAACACGATCCGGGTGAGCGCGGGATCCATCTCCCAGACGGCGTCGGACAGCTCCTGGAGGAGCGTCTCGAAGCGGCGGCGCGCGCGGCCAGGGGCGATCCGGTCGAGAGCGCGCCGGAGGATGCCGGCACGGTCCCGCGGTCGCGAGGTGCCGCCAGGGCGGCCGGGGAGTGGCGCGTTGGTGTCTGTCATGCCCGGGGAGTGGCTTGGAACTGACAATTGTCCTCCCCCGGTCGGAATTGACCCCTTTGTGGCACGATCCTCAAGGTCGCGCGATCCCGCTCCGATACCAGTCTCGTGGAGGTCCGCCGACGACTGGCACTCGTGCCCGGACAGTTCGCCACCGCACTCTGCGCGGCCGGCACCATCATGCTCGCGCTTTCGCTGGTCGCCGGGTGGGTGGCCGACGACGCGCGGATCATCGATCTGCACAACAGCGTGATCGGCCACGCGATCCGCGACAGCGACTGGATCCGCCTGCTGGTCGTGCTGGTCGCCTCCACCCTGTTCGGCACGTACCTGGCGCACGGCTGCAACCGGCCGCATCGCCTGCGCTGGCACATCGCGGCCCTGCTGGCCGCAATCGCGGCGTTCATCTACACCCTCACCGAGGCCGAGTGGGCGGTCAGCCAGAGCCTGCTCCAGAACGTCGAGCCGGGCATCGGCCCGGCGCTGGCAGCCTGGGGCGCGATCGGCCTGGCGGTCGGCGAGGTGGTCGCGTTCGCGGCCTTCCTGGTCTCACGGCTGCGCTTCGAGGAGCCCGAGGCCGCGCTGGTCGAGGCCGGCGGCGACGGCCCCAGCGGGCAGTAGCAGCGCGGCGCACGACGCGGCGTCTCCTTCTTCGGCGACGGCTTGCGCGGATGCTTCGACGGCGCCGGGTGGCGCTTGGGCACGAACACGTGCACCAGCGATATCCCCAGCCCCTCCAGCGGCGTGATCGTGCGCACCAGCAGGCAGATGCCGAGCACGATGCACAGCATCAGCGCGACGTACTCGGTCGTTGCCTGGCCGCGGGACATGCCGAGACGCTACGCGGCGGGATGTCGCACATGGGTGACGACGTATCGCGATAGTGAGCCGTTTCTGGATCACGGATCCTGCCTGCTGCCGCTCGCCGCTGCCTTGAGGGCGGCTGCGAATGGACGGGAGAGTTGTGCTGCGTAGGTGAGGGTGATGTGGTTGGAGTCGCGGTAGGCGACGGTGGTGCCGACGACGGTGGGACAGCGATCGGGTGTGCAGAACCATCGGAGCGTCGGCAGGTAGGCGGCGCCGGCAATGGCCGCGGTGGAGGCGCTCTGCGTGTCGGCCTGGGCTGCGTTGGTGATCGGGAACGTGCAGCTTGCGAGGGTCGCGTCGTCGGCGAGGAGGCAGTCCGTCGGCTCGCGGGACAGGTTCGGTGGGTCGCCGATCAGGACGACGCGCGGGGTGATCCGGCGGAGCGCGGCGAGTTCCCTGGTGAGGCCGCCTTCGGCTTGTGGATCATTGCCGGCACGCCAGGCGTCGGAGTAGGACTCGCCGACAATGATCAGATCGGGGTGAAGGTTGCGGAGCCGGCCGATCGCCCAGGTGCTCCAGCGGGCGCAGTCATCACCGGGTTCCGGGTGAAGCCACTTGGCGGTTGCGCAGCCGTCCTTGGTCAGCGGAACGACGGCGTAGTCGTTGTTCCTGGCATACCGGATGATGCCGGGCATCCACATCTGCGCATGGGAGTCGCCGTAGACACCGATCATCCGGTTCGCCGTCGTGTCACCGAAGCGGCAGACATTGCTACTGGTGTCGCTGCCTGAAGCGCCGCAATCGCCGAGCGGGAAGATGTCTCCGGCGAGATCCTGCACCAATGGGGAAAGCGCGTTGGGAACCGGTGTCGTACCGCGCCGCTGCGACGCGCTCCAGGCCACCAGCGCCTCCGCCGGTGTCAGGCGTGGCGCTGCGACTTCCGCCTGGTGCTGGACGCGCCGGGTTGCGGCGGCCTGCGCCTCGGGCTGGATCGAGGCGGCGAGCTGGTCGAGCCGCTCGTTGATCGCGTGCGCCGAGCTGGCGACCACCAGCAGGGTGAGTGAAACGGTGACCGGCCACAGCACCAGGCCGAGCCGTGAAGGCGCAAGCCGTTTGCTGTGGCGAATCGGATCCTCGAACCAGCGGGTCGTCAGCACGCTGATGGCGAGCGCCAGGCCGACCAGTGTCAGGTTTGCGGCGAGCGACAGCGGGTGGCCGACGTACTGCGCGGCGATCACCAGCACGGGCCAGTGCCACAGATAGAACGAGTAGGACACGTCACCGACGGCCACGAACGGCCGGCTCTCCAGCAGCCGCACGGCAGGGCTCGACCGGCGTCCCTCGATCCCAGCCGCCAGGATCATGGCCGCGGAGGCGACCGGCAGCAGCGCGGCGTAGCCGGGAAATGGCGTGGTCGCCGAGTAGGCAAGCGTCGAGATGGCGATGCCACCCAACCCCAGTGGCACGAGCAGGTCGTGGCGCCTGGCGGCGCGCGGGCCGACGCTCGGTGCTGCCAGCGCCAGCAGCGCGCCCACTCCCAGCTCCCACCCGCGCGTCAGCGTCGAGAAGTACGCAAGCGTCTGCTCATGCGAGGTCAACCAGCACGACCACGCGAACGAGGCCCCGACCAGCCCGCCAACCACCGCGATCACGAGCGCCCTGTTCTGCGGCGCGAGTGCGGATCCGCCGCGCAAGCGCCGCACACCGAGCAATACGATGGCCAGCAGCGCCGGCCAGGCGAGGTAGAGCTGCTCCTCCACAGCCAGCGTCCAGAATTGCTGCACCGGCGAGGATGGATCGGTCTGTGAGAAGTAGTCCGTGCCGACTCTCGCGAAACGCACGTTCGCAGCGAAGAACGTCGCCCAGACGCAGTCATGCAAGGCGGACAGCGCCCTGACGTAGTTCAGGAAGAACCGCGATGCGATCGCGGTCACGACCAGTACAAGCGCCGCGGCCGGCAGGATCCGCCGCGCCCGAGCCGCGTAGAACGCCGCGAACGGCACCCGCCCCTCCTGCTCGACGCGACGCACCAGCCACCCGGTGATCAGGAACCCTGAGATCACGAAGAAGACGTCGACGCCGACGTATCCCCCCGCGAACAGCGGCATGCCGGCATGACACAGCACCACGAGCATGACGGCGATCGCCCGGAGACCTTGAATGTCCAGCCGGAAACCACTCGCAGGGCCGGCTTGCAGCCGTACAACGGGAGCCATAACACGACCCTACGAGGAGGATTCGACAGCTCGCACCCGGAAAAATCCCAGCCTGTGCCGCCGGTCACCACCCGATCCCGTTCACGGCGTCGAGTGCCGTCAGCGCCAGTGCCGTCATCACCGGCAACAGCGCGGCCGGCACGAGCACGAACACCACCACCAGCAGGATCTTCGGCGCGGCCACCGCCGCGCGCTCCTGCACCCGCCGCGCCTGCTCCGCCCTGGCCCGCTCAGCCTGACGGCGCAGCGCCGCAGCAAGCGGTACGCCGAGCCGGTCGGAGATCCGCAGCGCCGCCGCCAGCCGGGCCAGCGAGGGCGAGCCGGTGCGTTCCGCCAGATCGCGCAGCTCGTCACCCCGGCGCCTGCCCAGCGCGAGGTTCGCGACCGTCCGCCGCAGCTCATCGCCCAGCTCCCCGCCGGTCGCGTCGGCGGCGCCGGCGATCGCGACGTCGATCCCCACGCCCGCCGCGACGGTCGACGCGATCAGGTCGAGCACGCTGGGCGCACGCTGCTCGATCGCCTCGGCACGCCGCCGGTCGGCCGTCCGCACCCGCACATCCGGATACACCCAGCCGAACACCGCAAGCATGATCGCCGCGCATGCTCCGCCGAGGCCGCCCATCAGCGCCAGGGCGGCAAGGCCGGAGCTCCCGAACACGAGCAGCGATCCGGCCCGCAGGTCCTCCGCGCGTGGATCCAGACCAAGGCCCGCGACCCGCGGCGCGGGGATCCGCCCCCGAAGCGGCGCGCCGATCCGCGCGAGCAGCGGGGCGGTCCTGCGCTGACGACGGGCTGCCGGCAGCGCCAGAGCGGCCTGTGGCCACCACCAGACCGCTGCCGCCAGAGCGACGGCGCCGAGCATTACGAGGCTCACGGCACGACCGCGCCCAGCCGTGCGATCAGCCGTGAGCCGAGGACACAGAGGCCGGCCGAGGTGGCGAGCGCCGCCCAGCCGATCGGCGATCCCGCGAGCATGCCCAGCGCCGGCCGGTCGAGCAGCCAGAGCGCTCCCAGCGCGGCCACGGGCAGCCCGATCACCATCCGAGCGGTCGCCCGGGCCTGGGCCGTCGCGACCTCGGCGGCACGTCGCAGGTCGGCGCGCTCGACCAGCAGCTCGGACAGGCCGTCGAGCAGCGCGGCGAGATCTCCGCCGTGGCGTGCCTGCAGCCCGACGGCGGCGGTCAGCAGCCGGACGTCGTCGTTGTCCCCCAGCGAGCGCAGGGCATCAGCGGGTCCAGTCCCCAGCGCGACGGCGGCACCGCATGCGCGGAGCCGTGACGCGATCGGCTCTGGTACACCGTCGGCGGCATCCGCCACCGCCTGGGCGAGCGACCGGCCGGCGCGGACGTGTGCCGCCAGCTCGGCGCACGCGGACGGCAGCCCGCGCGCCGCCTGTCGTTCGGTGCGGCGCGCGCGCCGGCGCTCGACCGCCTCCGTCAGGCCGCTGGGCGGCCGCAGGCGCACGATCTCCGGCCATGTGGCGATCGCGGCGACCACCAGCAGCAGGACGGTCAGGCGATCGGCCCGCATCGCCCGTCGATCAGCTCGTCGAGCAGCCGCGCGTCGAGCGGTCGCAGCTCGCCTGTCGCGCGGCGCCGTCCCTCCACGTAGCGGACGGCGCGATGGCCGTCGCGCTGCCGGGCGACATGGACGACGAGGTCGACCGCCGACTGGAGCTGCTCACGGATCGCGGCGTGCGGCAGGTCGACGCCGCCCATCAGCGCCATCGTCTCGATCCGTCGGAGCGCATCCTCCGGCGAGCTCGCATGCACGGTGGTCAGCGAGCCGTCGTGACCGGTGTTCATCGCCTGGAGCATGTCCAGCGCCTCGCCCCCGCGCACCTCGCCGACCACGATCCGGTCGGGCCGCATCCGCAGCGCGTTGCGCACCAAGGCGCGGATGGTGATCTCCCCCCTGCCCTCGATGTTCGACGGCCGCGCCTCGAGTCGCGCCACATGAGGCTGCGGAAGCCGCAGCTCCGCGGCGTCCTCGACCGTGACGATCCGCTCGGCAGGGTCGATGTACGCCGCCAGCGCATTGAGGAGCGTCGTCTTGCCCGTGCCGGTGCCGCCGCTGATGACGACATTCAGCCGACCGCGCACCGCCCGCTCGAGCAGCTCGGCGTGCACCGGCCTCACGCTGCCGGTGTCGACCATCGTGGCGATCGAGAGCGCCGCCGCCGAGAACTTGCGGATCGTCAGCAGCGGTCCGTCCACTGCCAGTGGCGGCAACACCGCGTTCACCCGGCTGCCATCTGGCAGCCGCGCATCCACCATCGGGCTCGACTCGTCGACACGCCGGCCCACCGCCGACACGATGCGGTCGATGACATGGCGCAGGTGCGCCTCGTCCTCGAATCGCACCGCCTCCTCGCGCAGCCTCCCCTCGCGCTCGGCGTACACGCGATCCGGGCCGTTCACGATCACCTCCGTCACCGTCGGGTCGCGAACGAGCGCCTCGAGCGGACCGACCCCGGCCGCCTCGTCGGCGACCGCCGCTGTCAGTCGCTCCAGCTCGCCGGGCGCCAGCGGCAGCCGGTCGCGGCGGATCAGGTCAAGCGCGACCGCCTCCACGGCTCCCCGCAGATCGCCGTCGAGCCAGGGCCGGCGGAGCAGCTCCTCGCGCACCAGCTCCCGATAGCGGGCAACCAGCGGTGCCAGGTCGGCGTTCATCCGGCGAGCCGATCCGCGAGGCTGCTGAGATCCCGGCCAAGCCCCCGGCGCTTGACCGGCGGCACGGCGCCCGAGTTGCTGAACCGACTGGCACCGTCGGTGTCCTCGCGGACGACGCCCAGCACCCGAGCGCCCGCGGTCGCCTCGATTGCCCGCAACGGCAACGCATCCCCGCCGCGCCAGCGGTTGACCACCAGCGCGACCGCATCCGGGTCGACGCCTCGGCGGACCATGGTGCCGATGGTTGCCGCGGCGGCCGTCGCGGCAAGCGCGTCGGGAGTCAGCACGAGCAGGACGGTGTCCGTGCATCGCGCGGTCTCGATCGAAAACGGAGATCCCGGCCTCCCGAGGTCGAAGACCGTCGTGCCGGCCACCGACCGGCATTCCCGGGCGAGCGCAGCGCCCAGCCCCGAGGGCAGCAGCCCCACCAGGTCAGGCTCCGACAAGCCGGCCAGCACGCCGATCCCGCTCGGATGCTCGGTGCGCACGGCGGCGACGGCCTCGGCGCCCACCGAGCCGGCGAGCCGGGCGAGATCTGCCAGCGACCGCTGCGGATGACAGCCGAGATGCCCGGCCAGGGTGCCGTGCCCAGCGGCGGCGTCGACGAGCATGCCCGACGCTGCGGCGGTGATCCCGACCGCCACGGTCGTCGCCCCCACGCCTCCCTTGGCGCCGCATACGGCGACCACCCGTCCGTCGCGGCGCCGCTCCTGAGCCGGCGCACTCGCACCGACGGCATCGAGCAGCGACGCGGCAAGCTCCTCGGGACGTGGTTCCGCCGGGACGACGCCGCGGGCGCCGGCCGACATCGCCAGGCGCAGATGCCGACCGTCCGCATCGCCGCCCACCAGCACCGCGGGGATGCCGGGGGAAGCCGCCGACAGCTCCCGGACGACCGTCGGATCGCCGACTACCAGGAAGGCGTCGCACGCGGGCCGAAGACCTGCCAGCGCGCGCATCGCGTCGACCTCGCCCGCCAGCTCGATGCCGGGTGCGAGCTCGACGGCTCGGGTCAGCGCGGGCGCGGTGCCCGGTCCGGACGCGATCACCAGGGCACGGATGGCGCCGCGGCCGTTCACATCTGCTCCGGCGCGCGCACCACCAGCCGCAGCGAGCTGCGACCCTCGGCGGCGACCAGTATGGGCACCACGCGCTCCGGCACCCGCAGCGTTGCCACCGCGTCCCCATCGCCGGCGGAGGCCGACACAACGAGCACGTCGCGGAGGACCGCCCGCGTCCGCCCACCGCGCCCGACCGTGGTGGCGTACAGATCGGCACGGGCGCCGGACAGCGCACCGGCAGGGATCCCGGCCGCCGCGTCGAGACGGACGGCGACGTCACGGTCGCCAGGGCGACCCGCAGGCCGGGCGATCTCGGCGGCCATCAGCGGGGCCCCCGCGGGCAGCGCCACCGCGGTGCGCGCGCCGACCGCGCTCGCAGGGTCGATGACCGCGCCGCGCACCGCGATCGACTGCGGCACCGCGACCGTGGCCAGGTCGCCCGCACGGACGACGGCGCCAGCGGCGATCTGGCTGCGGGTGACCACGATCTGCACCGCGGCCGGTTCGCCGTGCCCACCGCCCCCGCCTCCGACACCGGCGAGTGCGGCCACAACGCCGGCGGCCACCAGGAGCATGCTGATCCAGCGGCGCCGCCTCAGCGCAGGTCCTCCAGCGCACAGCGCGAGCAGGCCGTCCCGATCACGGGCAGCCGACACCAGCCACAGCGCGGTGCCGACGCCACCTGCTCCCGCAACGTCGACAGCCCGGCGGCCGTCAGGGTGGGAGCCACGGCGAGCTCGAGCGC
>DATLLN010000349.1:0-2299 GCA_035537835.1 Gaiellales bacterium | reverse complement strand
CTGGGTGATGAAGGCGAGCGGGCCGAAGGCACCGGCGGCGAACACGAGCGCGACGAGCGTCGCCACGGCGAAGGTCCGGTTGCGCATCAGCGCGGGCGCGATCAGCGGCTGGGCCACGCGTTGCTCGAGGGCAATCAGCGCGGCTGGAGCTCGGCGCTGGTCGTGGGTGCCGCGCTGGGCGCGGCCGCGGCGTTCGCCGGGTTCGTCGTCGTCGAGCACCGCGTGGCCCAGCCGCTGATCGCGCCTGCGCTGATGCGCAACCGGACCTTCGCCGCGGCGACGCTCGTCGCGCTCGTGTTCGCCGCCTGTGCCTTCGGCCCGCTCGCCTTCATCACCCAGCTGCTGATCCGCGTGCTTCACGGCTCGCCGATCACGGCGGGCGCCGAGCTGCTGCCGTACGCGGCGGCGTCGTTCGCCGTCTCGCTGCTGGCCGCGCGGGTCGCCGCGCGCGTCGGCGTCCGGGCCACGCTGGCCGGCGGCCTCCTGCTGTGTGCCGGTGGGCTGGTCGCGATGCGCGGCGTCGACCCGCACGGCTCGTGGACCCACCTGATCGCCGGGCTGGTGGTCTGGGGCGCCGGCTCGGGCCTGGTCAACCCGACGATGACTGTCGCCGCGCTCGCCGTGGTGCCGCCGCGCCAGAGCGGTATGGCCTCCGGCGTCAACAACGCCGCACGCCAGCTCGGCATCGCCGCCGGGATCGCCGCGTTCGGAGCACTCGTCCAGTCGCGCACTACCGCGGCGATCTCCGCCGGCAAGCCGTTCGCCGCCGCATACGTGCACGGCGTCGACGCGATGCTGCTGGTCGCCGGCGCCATCGCGGCCGCCGGCGCGCTCACCGTCGTCGCCTTGATCAGGACTCGCTGACCACAGCCACGAAGGGAACCACAGATGAGCAGACGACTCGAGGACAAGACCGCGCTCGTTACCGGAGCCACCAGCAACATCGGCCGCGCGATCGCGACGGCGTTCGCGGCCGAAGGGGCGCACGTCATCGTCAGCGGACGCAGCCCTCAGCGCGGCGCCGAGGTCGTCGGGCAGATCCACGCGGCTGGCGGACACGCCGACTTCATCGCCGCGGACCTCGACGGCTCCGCGCGCGCGTCCCTGGGCCTCGCTGCCGATGCCACCCGTGCGCTCGGCGGACGGATCGACGTGCTCGTCAACAACGCGGGGATCTTTCCGAGCTCAACCACGCCGACCGTCGACGAACGGATGTTCGACCAGGTCTACGCGGTCAACGTCAAGGCCCCGTTCTTCCTCACCGCTGCGATCGCAGCCGAAATGACCGCTCGCGGATCGGGATCGATCATCAACCTCGGCTCCTGGGTGGCCAGACTGGGAATTCCCGTAGGCGCGCTCTACGCATCGACGAAAGGTGCGATGGAGACCCTCACCCGGGCCTGGGCCGCGGAGTTCGGGTCGCCGGCCGTGCGAGTGAACGCGATCTCCCCCGGGGTCGTGCGGACCCCGATCGAGAACGATCCCGCCGGGGCAATGATGAACGGCACCCCGTACGGGACGTTCGGCACGCCGGACGCGATCGCACACGCAGCGGTATACCTCGCCGCCGACGAATCGCGGTTCGTGAACGGCACGGTCATCGACGTCGACGGCGGCCGCGTGGGCGTCGCTGTCATCGCCGACGGATAACCCGCCATCGGCGACGCGCGGCCGGCCGGCAAGGCCAGCGCGACGGCTGCGGTGGCCGCGCGCGGCGCGTGCTTGTCGTCGGCGCGCAGGCGACTCTCTGGACTGCGCCGTCGGGTGTAGGGCAACCATCTGGCTGCCTCGTCCTGGCTGGGCACGGTGTCGTTCCGCGAGAGGCCCAGCGCGGGGGCCCCGGGCCTTTCGCGCTACCCCCGAGGTCGTCAGGCTCGGAGTGCCCGGCGCCGGCGGAGAGGAGGAGCACTGCAGCCGGCGCGAGGTCTCACACGTGTGCCGGTCATGGTCGCGCACGACCTGGCCTCAGTCGTCGGCGGGCCGGCGCATCGTCGACGTACACCAGACGGGGTGGGGCTGCGACGGATCCCTAGGTCTTAGGCGGGGCTGTTCCGGTGACAGTTCGGGCCTTTGGGTCGCGTCGGCGGTCCACGAGTCGATCTCGAGCCCGCGGCGGGGGTGACCGAGGCAGCGTGGCAGCGCCGCGGTGCCGACGCACGGGTGCGGGTGGCGCGTGGCCGACCGTCATCGTCGCGCTGGCTACGGGTTCATGCTTGCGCCGGGGTTGTTCCAGCCGAGCCATTGCAGCACCCTCACAAGCGTCGGGTGTCGGGCGATGTATCCGTTTGTCTGACTCTGA
>DATLLN010000348.1:0-2882 GCA_035537835.1 Gaiellales bacterium | reverse complement strand
TGGCTCTGGCCGTAGGTCATGACGCTCGGCGCCGAGGTGATGACCGGCGGCGGTCCCGTGAACTTGTAGGGCGGCGAGTAGCGCAGCAGCGACTTGCTCTCCGGCTCGCCCTTCGGGTTGGAGCTGAAGCTCAGCACCGTGCCGTCGTTGAGCAGGCAGTAGCCGTTGTGGTAGAGCCGGTGCTCGCCCGCCGGCATCGGGTTCATGGGCTTCCACGGACCGGTGAGCGACTTGAGGATGCTCGTCTCCGGCCGGGCCGCCGCGATCTGGTTCGCCGACCCGCCGCCGAAGGTCAGCAGCGTGCCGTCCGGCAGGTTCACGCACTGGACGTAGGCCGACGCGGCCGGCAGCGGCGCCGCGGGGGTGTACGCCGGCGCGGCCGCGTTGAGCTTGATGTGGTCGACGTGGTCGGTGGCCGGAAAGCCGCCGCCGGCGATCAGCAGGTCCTGGTTGCCCACGTCCCCGAACAGGCAGGTCGCCGCCGCCGCCCGCTGACCGGCCGCGGACAGGCCGGTGACGTTGTACTTGAGGCCGGTGTACGGCTCCCAGAACCCGGGCGGGATCAGCGCGTTGCCGCTGGCGCCGCCCGAGAAGAACAGCTTCTGGTTGATGGCCAGCGTCAGCTGCGCGTACAGCGGCCACGACTTCGGGCGCGGCAGCGGCGTCAGGCTGTTGGTCTGCGGGTCGAAGACCTCCGACACCGTCTGCGTCCCGCCGGTCTCGCTGAAGCCGCCCTGGACGATCACGCGGCCGTCGGGCATCTTGACCAGCGTCGGGTACCAGCGGGCCTTGGCCTCCGCCGTCGTCCAGTTCTCGTACTTCTCCGTGAAGAAGTTGAAGGTGTAGACCGCCCGCAGGCCCTTGAACGGCTCGATCGCCGCCGTCCCGCCGATCACCAGCGCCCGGCCGTCGGGCAGCAGCACGTGGCCGCTGCAGAACAGGTCGTCGGGCGTCGCGATCTTGGTCAGGGCGCCGGTGCTCGGGTCGTACAGGTAGGACTGGAACTTCTTGGCGACGAAGTCCTTCGGGCTGTTGCCCGACCCGGCGATGAGCAGGATCTTGCCGTTCGGCCCCGTGATCGCGTGGATCGCGTTGAAGTCGGACGGCAGCGGCGGCAGGTAGTCCCACTGGCCGCCGTCCTTCGGCGCCAGCGTCGCCGCGGCAGCCGCGACCCGGGCCCGGGGCGCGGTGAAGGCCGGCGCGGGCGGGGCCATCGGCGACGGCAGCGCCCCCTCCTGGGCCTGCGAATCCAGGAACGGCGCCTGCAGCCGGCGGACCGCCGCGTCGCTGAGGCGGCCGGGCTTGGCCGGCGCCGGCGCGACGAAGAGCAGGCTGCACAGCAGTCCGGCGGCCAAGGCAACCTTCACGACGCGGGCGGATCGGCTCATGCTGCTATGAACCGCGCTCCGGGCCCGGGATTGGGGCATCCTAGGTGTGCGGATGCGCCACCTTGTCCGGGGATCGCCCGGTGAGCGCCGCGCCCGGCCGGCCTACGCCTCGCGGCCGGCCCAGACCGTGACGCGCTCGGCCGGCAGGCCGGCCTTCGTGGCCACGAGCCAGGCCGCATGGTCCTGGTTGTCGGTCCACACGTCGCGGACGACGACGGTCGCGCCGTCGCGCTCGACCGTCCAGCCGGCCTCCCCGGCCGCCGTCTCGAACGCCTCCTGACGCGCACCGAGCTCGAACCCCTCGGGAAGCGTCACGTCGAACGGCTCAGCTCCCGGCGGACGCTTGGGCTTGCGCTTCCACATCGCGTCAGCGTAACGGCGGCGCCGACCTCGGTCGCTCGCATAAGCTGCGCCACAATGACCGATCGCGAGATGCTCGAGGTCGCGTTGGAGGAGGCCCGGACCGGCTTCGCCGAGGGTGGCATCCCGATCGGAGCGGCGCTCTTCACCGCCGACGGCGCGCTGCTCGGCCGCGGTCGCAACCGGCGTGTCCAGGAGCTCGATCCATCCCTTCACGGCGAGACGGACGCCTTCCGGCGCAGCGGCCGCCGGCGCACCTACCGGGACACGGTGATGGTCACCACGCTGGCCCCGTGCTGGTACTGCAGCGGCCTGGTCCGCCAGTTCGGCATCCCGAAGGTCGTCGTGGGCGAGTCCGTCACCTTCTCCGGCGGCATCGACTGGCTGCGGGAGAGCGGGGTCGACGTCGTGGACCTGGGGTCAGCCGAGTGCGAGCAGCTGCTGGCTCGCTTCATCGAGGCGCATCCTGAGGTCTGGAACGAGGACATCGGCGAGCCGTGAGCACCGCATGACCGAGCTCCCGACGCTCTACGTCTGTCACGGAGACGACGGCGGCCCGCGAATTCACCCCTGCCGGCGCGTCCAGGAAGCGCTTCGAGCCGCCGGGATCCCCTACGAGAAGGTCGTCGCAGCGCATGGCAGCCCCATCCCCTTCCTGCGCAAGGGCTCGCGCGAGGAGCTGCGCGCGAGCACCGGGGACACGAAGCTTCCGGCGCTCAAGCTCCCCGACGGCACCGTGCTCCGGCACTCCTCGGCGATCCTCGGCTGGGTCAAGAACCAGGCGCGGTGATCGGGCGCGAAGGTGCGCGCACGGCACGCGGGTCGGCCGCGTCCGCGCGTGGCGGGCGCTCGGCGAGCTTGACGACGACCACGCCGGCGACGATGAACGCGCCGCCGATGAGCTGCACCGTCCCCGGAAGCTGATCGAGCAGCAGCCACGCGAAGATCACCGCTCCGACGACCTCGAGGAGCGCGACGAACGAGGCCAGCCGCGAGCCGAGCCGCCGGCTCGCAGCGATGCCGGTCGTGTAGGCGATGGCCGCGGTGACGACGCCGAGGCCGAGGAACGGCAGCCACCACGCGACCGCTTCACCGGCGTACGTCGGCGAGGCGGTCGCGTGGTGGCTGCCGTTC
>DATLLN010000347.1:0-4262 GCA_035537835.1 Gaiellales bacterium | reverse complement strand
GTCCCGTACTGGGTGACGCCCCGGATCGCGTCTAGCCCGTCGATGATCCGCGCGGTGAGCGTCCGCTCGTACGCGCCGATCGCCTCGGTGCCGGTGTCCAGGATGTACCTGGCGGCCGCCGCCGTGCCGGCGATCCCCTCGAGGTTGACGGTGCCGGTCTCCCACGATCCCGGCGGCTCGTCGTGGGCGGGCCGCACCTTGTAGGGCCGGATGCCCTCCAGCAGCTCCGCCCGGCCGTACAGCACGCCGACGTGCGGCCCGAAGAATTTGTATGCCGAGCAGACGACGAAGTCGGCGCCCAGCCCGTGCACGTCCATGCCGCCGTGCGGCGCGTACTGCACCGCGTCGACGTAGCTGATCGCGCCGGCGGCGCGGGCGAGCTCCGTCAGCCGGCCGACGTCGCTGATCGTGCCGGCACCGTTGGACGCCCAGTTGAACGCCGCGACGCGCGTGCGATCGGAGAGCTTCGAGGCGAAGTCGTCGACGTCGATCAGGCAGGTATCGAGGTCGGCGTCGACGAAGCGCACCGTCGCGCCGCGGTCCTCGGCGGCCAGCACCCACGGCGAAACGTTGCCGTCGTGGTCAACGCGAGTGACCAGGATCTCGTCGCCCGCGCCGATCCCGCGGGTCAGCGCCCGCGACGCGTGGAACGTCAGCGTCGTCATATTGGCGCCGAAGATCACCTCGCCGGCGTCGCAGCCGAGGAACCGTGCCAGGTCGTGGCGCGCCCCTTCCAGCACTGCGTCGCTGGCCACGGAGGTCTCGAACGGCCCGCCCAGGTTCGCGTTCGACTGCAGGTAGTACTCGGTGACGGCGGTCATCACGGAGCCGTGCACCTGGGTGCCGCCGGGGTTGTCCAGGTAGATCCGGCCCTCGCGGAGCGAGGGGAAGCCGGCGCGCAGGCCGGCGACGTCGAGGGAAGTCGCGTGGGTGCTCATCGCCAGAGTCTACGATCTCCCGCATGAGACTTGTGATCCTTGGCGGCGGTCCGGCCGGATATGCCGCCGCTGCGACCGCCGCCCACCTCGGCGCCGACGTCACGTTGGTCGAGGAGCATCAGCTCGGCGGCAACTGCACGATGACCGACGCGATCCCGTCGAAGACCCTGCTGACGACGGCCGACGCGATGCTCGAGATCCAGCGCGCGGAGGACGACGGGGTCGACTTCGCCCGTGGTTTCCCGGAGGTCAACCTTCGCCGCACGCTGGCCCGGGCGCGGGCCGTCGCGCTGCACCAGAGCCGCGGCGTGCGCGAACGAATGGACGGCATGAACGTTCAGGTGCTGGCCGGCCGGGGCTGCGTTACCGGGCCGAACACGCTGGTGACGACCGTCGAGGGGCAGCAACTCGAGGTGCTGTTCGACGCCCTGCTGGTGTGCACGGGCGCGTCGCCGTTCGTGCCGCCGTTCGTGCGGCCGGACGCCCGCCGGGTGCTGACCACCCGCGACGTGTTCGAGTTCCGCGACCTGCCCGAGCACCTGGTCGTGCTCGGCGCCGGGCCGACGGGCTGTGAGTTCGCCGACTTCTTCTCGCGCTGCGGCTCCCGCGTCACCCTGGTCTCGGCGCGCGACCAGCTGCTACCCAGCGACGATCCCGACCTGGCCGAGGTGCTCGAGGAGGTGTTCCTCAAGCGCGGCATGGACGTGGTCAAGAACGGCAGGGCCACGGCTGCCGAGATCGACGATCCCGACCTCGTCCGCCTGATCCTCGAGGACGGCCGCGAGCTCGACTGCTCGCACCTGCTGCTGTGCATCGGCATGCGCCCGAATACGATGGATCTCGGCCTCGACGCGGCCGGTGTCGAGTTCGGCGACCGGGGAACGCTGCCGGTCGACGAGTTCTGCCGCACCAGCGTCGAGCACATCTACGCCTGCGGCGATGTGACCGGCCAGATCATGCTGGCCAACACGGCGGCGATGCATGGCCGGACGGCGGCGATGCACGCGCTCGGTGTCGACGTCGATCCCATCGCCTACACCGGCGTCGCCTGGTGCGTGTTCACGAGGCCGGAGATCGCCAAGGCCGGGATCTCGGAGCGGCAGGCGCGGATCGACGGGATCCCCGTGCAGGTGACCAAGCACCTGATCCGCGCCAATCCGCGCGCCGTCATGGAGAACGAGACCGACGGCATCATCAAGCTGCTCTCCGACCCGGACGACGGGACGGTGCTGGGCGGGGCGATGGTCGGCCTGCGGGCTTCCGAGGTGATCACCACCGTCGCCCTGGCGGTGCATGCCCGGCTCAAGGTGCAGGATCTGGCCGAGACGGCGGCGGTCAACCCGTCGATGTCCGAGAGCCTGCAGCGGGCGGCGGAGAAGGCGGCCGAGGGGCTGCTCGGCATCTCCCGCGTCACGCTGATGTCGTAGCGCCTCAGTCGAGGTCGTTCTCGACCGGGATATGGGTCAGCAGCAGCCGCTTGGCTTCGGCACGCTTGGCCTCCCGGCCGGCCTCGGCGGCGTCCATGTGGCCGCGCTCCTGCGAATCGTTGTATGCGTCGCGCAGCGCGGCCTCGCAGATGAACAGGTCGGCCCCGTGCGCGAAGCGGGCGAGCCGCTCCGTGGGCGCGGTGTCTGCGGAGTAGACGATCATCGCCGGGGGCGTGTCGATCTTCACCGAGTAGCAGGTCGTGTAGTGCCGGCAGGGCGCGAACGAGAGGTGCAGGTCGCCCAGCCGCAGATCGGTCGACGGGTCGTACTCGGACAGCTCGAACGCAGCTTCGAAGGTCTCTACCGAGCCGTCCCAGACGCTGGCCACGGTGTCGAGCACTGTGCGCCCGCCCGGTGGCAGGTGGAGCGCGGGCCGCGGACGGTCCTTCCAGATGCCGTAGCGGAAGACGTAGTGCAGCGGCACCAGGTCGAACCAATGGTCGGCATGGAAGTGCGTGATCAGGATGTCGGTGAGCGGGCCGGGATCGTTGCCCCGCAGCTCGGTCGCGATCCCGCTGCCGCAGTCGAGCAGCATCCGCCGGTCGGCGTGCTCCACGAGGTACCCGCTCGCCGCCTGGTTCGGGTTGGGCCAGGCGGGACTGCCTCCGAGCACGGTGAAGGAGACCATTACATGCCCATCGAGTGGTAGCCGGAGTCGACGTACAGCGTCGTGCCGGTGACCATCGCGCCGAGAGGACTGCACAGGTAGAGCGCAGCGTTGCCGACGTCGGCGGCGTCGATGTTCTGTCGCAGCGGTGCTCGCTGCTCGATCACCTGCTCCATGTCCGCGAAGCCGGGGATGCCCTTGGCGGCCAGCGTGCGCACCGGGCCGGCGGAGATCGCGTTCACGCGGATCGCGCCGTCGCCCATCTCGTAGGCCAGGTAGCGGACCGAGCACTCGAGCGCCGCCTTGGCCACGGCCATCACGTTGTACTTGGGGAACGCCCGCTCGCTGGCCATGTACGTGAGTGTGACCATCGAGCCGCCGCCGCGTGCGCGCATCAGCGGCTCGGCGGCTCGCGCCATCGCGATCATCGAGTACGACGAGATGTCGAGCGCGGTGTGGAAGTCGTCCCGAGCCGTGTCGGTGAAGCGGTTTTCGAACGTCGCAGCCGGCGCGTACGCGATCGAGTGGGCCATCACGTCCAGCCCGCCCATCCGGTTGCCGACCTCGTCCATCGCACGGCCGATGCTCTCGTCGCTCGCGACGTCGCACTCCACGACCACGTCCGAGCCGACGCTCTCCGCGAGCTTGCGGACGCCGTCCTGGAGCCGCTCGCCCTGGTAGGTGAACGCGAGCTTCGCGCCCGCTCCCGCCATCGCCTGGGCGATCGCCCACGCGATCGACCGCTTGTTGGCTACACCGGCAACTAGCGCCAGCTTGCCGTCGAGGATTCCTTCGCTCACCGCTTGTCCTCCCAGATGGAAACCGCCCGAGACGCTAGCACGGCAGGAGCGGTGCGGCACTCGCCGAATCGGGCGGTGTGTCGCGCGCTCAGAAGATCTCCCTCGGTGTGGCAGCCGTGGTCCTGATCGTCCTCGGCCTGGCGTTCGCGTACCTGGCCGGGAGGAGCAGCGGGGACGACGAGTCGGCGTCGTCCGGCGGGAGCTCCGCCGCCAGCTCCGATCTGCCGCCCCTCACGCTTGGCTCCCTCGAGGTCTCCGGCGGGGCGAGCGACGGCGGCGGGTGGGGATCCGGCGTCACGCTGGTGTTCACCGGCGACGAGACGGCGAAGCCGACCGTGGCGAAGGGCTCGGCGACCGGCGAGTACGACGTCACCTTCGACCGGCCGGTGACGATCGCGCAGTCCCAGCTGGCCGCGGTCGGCACCGACGC
>DATLLN010000346.1:0-5588 GCA_035537835.1 Gaiellales bacterium | reverse complement strand
CGAAGGCACCGGCGGCTTGTCAACCCTCGCCTACACTCCGGCCATGAGCATCGACGTACCCGAGGGCTGGGAGAACCGGGAGGGGGCGCTGCGGCGCCGCTACGAGTTCCCCGACTTCGCGCAGGCGTGGGCGTTCGCCAGCCGCGTCGCCGACCTGGCCGAGGCCGAGGACCACCACCCGGACATCTTCGTCACCTGGGGCCTGGTGGAGCTGGCCTGGGTCACGCACAGCGCGGGCGGGATCACCGATCGCGACTCGGCGATGGCCCGCCGCAGCGACGGCCTGCTCTAGTCAGCAGGCTGCGACTGCTGCTCGACCGGCAGCAGGGTGACGTCGACCTGCGTGATCCGCTTGCCGTCCACGGCGCTGACCTCGAAGCGGGCGCCGCGCGCGGTGACCGAGTCGCCGACCCGCGGCGCGCGGCCCAGCTCGCCGAACACGAACCCGCCGATGCTGTGGTAGTCGTCGCCGGACAGCGCGGTGCCGAAGCGGTCGTTGAACTCGTCGATCGGGAATGACCCGCCGATCCGAACGCGCCCCTTGCCGATCCGGAGGACGCCGGACTCGGGCCGGTCGAACTCGTCGCCGATCTCCCCCACAATCTCCTCCAGCACGTCCTCGAGGGTGACCAGGCCGGCCACCGAGCCGTACTCGTCCACCACGATCGCCATGTGGTTGGAGGTCGAACGGAACTCCGCCAGCAGCTCGTCCAGCCGCTTCGTCTCGGGCGCGACGATCGCCGGGCGGATCAAGCCGCGAACGTCAGTGCGGTCGATGCCGTTATCGTGCAGCGCGGCGAACAGGTCGCGCACATGGAGGATGCCCAGTATGTCGTCCAGGTCGCCCTCGAACACGGGATACCGCGTGTAGGGGTTGTCCAGCATCGTCTGCAGCATCTCGGGCACCGGCATCTCGACGTCCAGCGCGACCACGTCGGGGCGCGGCACCAGCACGTCGGCCGCGTCCTTGTCGGCGAACTCGAAGACGTTGTGGAGCATCTCCTGCTCCTCCTCCTCGAGCACGCCCTCCTCCCGGCTGGCGCGGACGAGCATCTTCAGCTCCTCCTCGGAGTGCGCGATCCGGCCGCGGGCGCCGGGCGGGAGGCCGAGCCACCGCAGGGCGACCTCGCTGGCCTTGATCAGCACCCAGATGAACGGCTTGAACACCGCGTAGAACACGTCGATCGGCAGCGCCACAGCCAGGGCCACCCGCTCGGCGTGCACCAGCGTGAACGATTTCGGCACGATCTCGCCCACCACCACGTGGAAGAAGGACAGGATCGTGAACGCGAGGATCGCCGAGATGGTCAGCGAGACGCCCTGATGCCAACTCTCCGGCAGCAGGTCGAGCGGTGACTCGAGCAGGCTGGAGATGACCGGCTCGCCGATGGCGCCCAGCGCCAGGCTGGAAAGGGTGATGCCGAGCTGGATCGCGGAGATGAACCGCGCCGGGTTCGCCTGCAGGCCGAGCACCCGGCGGGCGGACTTGCTGCCGTCCGACGCCAGCTCCTGCATGCGCGTCCGCCGCGCCGTGACCAACGCGTACTCGGCGGACACGAAGAACGCGTTGCCCAGGACGATCAACACGACCGCTAGCAGCTCGAGTGCGGTCGTCATGCCAGACTGGTACTCGGAAGCTCGTCGCTCAAGCGAACCTCAGTCTATCAGCGGGTTCGGCGCGGCCCGGATGGGGCAGGAAACGGGCAACCACCGGCGAAGCCGGTAACCCGTCGCGGCAGTGCGAACGGTTGGGGCTAACGGATGGGCGTCCTGCTGCCGATATCCCCCTACGGTGGCATAAAGCTGCGACGAGTGGAGTACGTGTGAGCGAACCGATCACCTGTCTCATCTGCGACGACCACGAGGTGGTGCGCGAAGGCCTACGGCTCTCGCTGTCGCGGTCCGAGAACATCAGGGTCGTTGGCGAGGCGGCCGACGGCAACGCTGCAGTCACGCTGGCCAAGCGCCGGCGTCCGAACGTCGTCATCCTCGACGTCCGCATGCCGGTCATGGACGGGCTCGCCGCCGCAAAGGCGATCGCGTCCGAGGTGCCGGAGACGTCGGTGCTGATGTTCACGGCATTCGCCGAGCGGAGCCTGCTGACGCGCGGCCTCGAGGCCGGCGCAAAGGGCTACATCCTGAAGGAGGCCCCCCACCAGACGCTGGTGCGGGCCATCCAGAAGGTGGCCGACGGTGACGGGTATGTCGATCCCGCGCTGATGCCCGCCCTGCTGAGCAAGGAGCGGGAGAACATGCTGACGGCGCGCGAGCGGGAGATCCTCCAGCTGCTCGCCGACGGGATGTCGAACGCCGACGTCGCAGGCAAGCTGTACATCAGCCAGGAGACGGTCAAGAGCCACGTGCGCCACATCCTCTCGAAACTCGAGGCGGACACCCGCACGCATGCCGTCGCCATCGCCCTCAGAACCAGCATCATCGACTAGCGGATCGGCCGGAGAGGTCGACCTGCGCCGCCGGCTGGTGGCGCAGGACCGCTTCCTGGAGGCCCTCGTTGGGAGCCTCCGGGCCGTCGCGTCGGGCCTCGACGGCCGCGGCGTGCTGGAGCGGGCGACGCAGCAGGCGCACGCGATGTTCGGGCCGGACGCCACCGTGATGGTGGCGCCGCCGCTGGGCGAGGACACGCTGCGCCCGGTGGCGGCGGCGGGCGTCGCGCTCGGCCCGCTGGCGGACGTGACGATCGAGGCCGGCGCGCCCGGCTCGCCGATCGCCATCGCCGCCCGCGACCTTGCGCCGGCCTCGGCACAGGTCGCCGGAAGCGAGGCCGACGGACTGCTCTGCCACCTCCGCCCCACCGCCGTGCTGGCGGCGCCGCTGTCCGTGGCCGGCCGGCTGCACGCCGTGCTGGTGCTGCTCGACCTGGGTTCGGGCCGCGGGTTCGATGCCGCCGACGTCTCCCGGGCCGTGCTGTTCACCGACTTCGCCGGCCAGGCCGCGGCCAACGCGGCGCTGTTCGACCGGGTCGATGCACTGCTGTCGCAGGCCCGCATGCGCGAGGCCGAGCGTGCCGAGCTCTCGCGGAGGGTGATCAACGCCGAGCAGGAGGAGCGGCGGCGCCTGTCGGCGTTCCTCCACGACGGGCCGGTGCAGACGCTGTCCGGGGTGGGCATGATGCTGGACGCCGTCGAGGAGGCGATCGCCGAGGGGCAGCCCGACGACGCCGTCCGCGTGCTGGCGACGGCCCGCAGCCGCCAGCGGGACGTCATCCGATCGGTGCGCGAGCTCTCCTTCGTGCTCGAGCCGTGGACGCTCCGTGACCAGGGGTTCGACACGGCGCTGGGCGCGCTGGCGGACGGCTTTGCTTCGGCGCACGGGATCGCCGTCGAGATGGACGTGCCCGCCGTCGAGCTGCTCGGCGAGGAGGATCAGGTGCATCTGTTCCAGATCGTCCGCGAGGCCATGCAGAACGCCCTCAAGCACGCCGGCTGCAGCACGATCCGCGTGTCCATCGCCGGATCGGCCGAGGACGGCCTCGTGGCCACGATCGCCGACGACGGCAGCGGCGTGATCCGGGAGCCGGACGACGGGCTGCCCCACCACGGCATGGCCTCGATGCACGAGCGGGCCGCGATCCTCGGCGGGCGGCTTGACGTCGACGCCGTCCCGGGCGAGGGCACCACCGTGCGGGTGCTGATCGGGCCCGGCCGGACGCGGGGCGACCGATGACCGGGCACGACCGCGATCTGGCTGAGCTGGCCGAGGCGCTCCGCTCGGGCCTCGAGCTGCGGGCGGTGCTGGCCGCGGCGAGCGCCGCCGCCGCGGGCGCGTTCGGCGCGGAGGGGGCCGCCGCCTACGTGTTGGCTGACGACGGCTCGTCGCTGGAGCTGGCGTACGGAGACGGCCCACCGTCGCTGCCGCTGGCCGATGCCGAGGTGGCCGTCCACGACGGGCGCACCATGATCCCGATGGTCAGCGCGAGACGCGTCCTGGGGTGCCTGGTGGTCGACGGAGCGGGCGGCGAGGATGCGGTCGAGCGAGCCCGCCTGGTCGCCGCGGTCGCGGCTCAGGCCGTGCAGGCCGCGCGGCTCTGGGATTCGCAGGGGATCGCGGCCGCGGGCACGCTGGACGCGCTCACCGGCCTGCCCAACCGCCACGGGTTCGCGAGCGTGCTCGCCCGCGAGCTGGCGCGTGCGAAGCGCACGGGTGCCAGCCTCGCCGTGTCGGTGGTCGACATCGACGGGCTGGCGCGACACAACGTGCAGAGCCACGCCGAGGGCGATCGGGTGCTGCGGCTGGCTGCCGAATGCTTCTCCCGCGGCGTGCGCTCCTACGACTGCGTCTGCCGGATCGGCGGCGACTCGTTCGCGCTGGTGCTGCCGGGGATGAGCGCCGAGTCCGCGACAACGCTGGTCAGCCGGCTGGCGGCGACCTTCGCCGCCCAGGCCGCATCGGGCACGACGATGACCGTGTCGGGCGGCGTCGCCTCCTTCCCCCAGAACGCCGGCAGCCAGGACGAGCTCGTCCAGCTGGCGCGGTCCGCGCTGCTCGATGCGCGCGCCGCCGGCGGCGGCCGCATCAGCGCCCACGAGCCGGACGGCCACCACGGCCCGCAGCCGGACGGCCCGGAGCCGTCCGCGCCGCGCGCCGTCAGCGCGGATGCCCGCGCGACCAGCGAGTACGCCGGCCTGCTGGCCGGTGAGCTCGGCCTCGACGCCGACCGCATCGAGCGGCTGCGGCTCGCCGCCTACGTGTACGGCACGGCGGACACTGCCGGGGTGCAGGCCCGGGTGGCCGCCGGAGCGCTGGACGGTGAGTCCGCCGAGTGGATCCTCGCCCGGTCGCGGACGCCGGACGAGCGCCCACTGGAGACGCGGATCCTGCACACGGCCGACGCGTTCGTGCGGGCCGGCGGACACACCTCGCAGGCCGGCGCGGGCCGGGCGCTGGCCGGGCTGTTCGAGGCCGGCGGCGAGATCGACGCCGACTGCCTGCGCGCGCTCGAGCGGCTGCTGGCCGCCGACGCGGCCTAGCGCTCGCGGCGGCGGCGCTGCGACTTGCGGCGAGCCTCGATCGCGGCCGTCGGCCGCTCGGTCGGCACGTGACCGGTGGCTGCGGCGGCAGCGGCCGCCGGGGTCGGCTGGGGTGCCGCCGGCCGGGCCGGCGTCGCGGTGCGCCGGCGGAAGAGGATCACGAACGCAGTCAGCCCGATCACGCAGATGACGCCCGCGACCCAGACGTTGACGCGCTGGCCGAGGAAGATGTCCGCCGTGTCGATGCGCAGCGTCTCGATCGGCGTCCGGCCCAGGCCATACAGAAACACGTAGAGCGCGAACACCGTGCCGGCGGGGACGCGGTTGAAGTAGCGGCGGATGAACCAGATCAGGATGCCGAACACGGCCAGGTCCCAGAGCGACTCGTACAGGAAGGTCGGGTGGAAGGTCGACCCCGGCTCGTACGGAGCCTGCGGGTTGTCGATCTTGACCGCCCAGGGCAGGTCGCTGGGCTTGCCGTACAGCTCCTGGTTGAAGTAGTTGCCCCAGCGACCCAGCGCCTGGGCGAGGATCAGGCCGGGTGCGACGCAGTCGGCCACCACCCAGAACGGCACCTTGGTGCGACGGCAGCCGATCCAC
>DATLLN010000345.1:0-4211 GCA_035537835.1 Gaiellales bacterium | reverse complement strand
GATGATGAACCCGTAGTCCGCGGGGTAGACGACGCTCGTCCAGAGCGTGCGGTCGAGCACGACGTGGCCGACCTCGGGGTCGTACTCGTACTTGTTGCGGCTGCCCTTGGGAATCTCGACGAAGACGTAGAGCGGTTCGGGGGTGGCCACCGGCGGAGCGTATCGGAAGCCGCCGACGATCCGCGGAGCGGGTACTGTTCGCGCTCATCATGGTGGGACTCGACCGGATCAAGGCGGCGGCGGACGGACTCCGCGGCGTCGCCCACCGCACGCCGGTGCACCGCTCCGACACGTTCTCGGAATGGGCGGGCTGCGACGTGTTCCTGAAGTTCGAGAACCAGCAGAAGACCGGCGCGTTCAAGATCCGCGGGGCGTACACCAAGATCCAGTCGCTGTCCGACGCCGAGCGGGCGGCGGGCGTGATCGCCCCCTCGGCCGGCAACCACGCGCAGGCGGTCGCCTGGGCGGCCCGCTCGGCGGGCGTTCCCGCCGTTGTCTACATGCCGCACTCGGCGTCGCTGGCCAAGATCGGCGCGACCGAGGGTTACGGCGCCCGGGTCGAGCTGACGGGCGACAGCGTCGACGACGCGGTCGAGGCGGCCCGCGCCGAGGCAGGGCGCAACGGCAAGACGCTCGTCCACCCGTTCGACGACGACGCGGTGATCGCCGGCCAGGGCACGGTCGGCCTCGAGATCCTCGAGGACGTGCCGGACGCCGACGTCGTGGTCGTCCCGCTGGGCGGGGGCGGCCTCCTGTCCGGCATCGCCTCGGCCGTCAAGGCCCTGCGGCCGGAGATCCGCGTGATCGGCGTCGAGGCCGCCGGCTGTGCGCCATACGTGGCCTCCCTCGAGCACGGCGAGATCCACCCGGTGCGGCAGACGGAGACGATCGCCGACGGCATCGCCGTCAAGCGACCGGGGGAGATCACGTTCCCTATCATCCGCGACCTGGTGGACGACGTGATCACGGTGACGGATGCGGAGATCGGACAGACCATCGTCCACCTGCTGGAGCGGACGAAGTCCGTCGTCGAGGGCGCCGGGGCCGTTGGGCTGGCGGCGCTGTTGTCGGGCAAGATCACCGCGCGCCGAGCCGTCGCCGTCCTCTCCGGGGGCAACATCGACACGCCGCTGCTGATGCAGGTAATCCGCTTCGGCCTGTCCAACCAGGGCCGGTACCTGGTGATCCGCACGCGGCTGATCGACCGGCCCGGCGCGCTGATGAAGCTGCTCGGCGTGATCTCCGACGCGCACACCAACGTGCTGGCAGTCTCACATCACCGGGAGAGCGTCGATGTGGCTGTTGCCGAGACGGGCATCGAGGTGATCATGGAGACGCGCGACGAGGCGCACGCCGAGCACATGGTCGGGCTGATCCGGGAGCAGGGCTACCCGGTCACCCGGATGCGATAGTCGACGACTGCACGACGATCTCGAAGCGCTCGACGCTGCTCACCGACGCCTCCATCTGCGAGGCCGACTGTGCTCGAAGCGCGTCCGCGCCCTGCTCGCTCTGGCGCATCGCATCCTCGGTGTCCCACATGGTGATGGCGAGCCCGTCCCCGTGCTCGCGGTCGATCATCAGCACGGCGTCGCGGAACCCGGGCATCCGCCCGAGTTGCTCGAGCAGCGTGTCGCGGAAGTGGGCGATGCCCGCCTCCATCGTCTCGGAGTTCCCGCGCATCCGTGTGACGCGTGCATGCATCGCTCGCCCCTCCCGTGGTAGTGACGCCCGATACTAACATGGGCGGCTCAGACCCCGGGTCTGCCCCCTCAGTGGCCGATGGCGCGCACCTTGGCGGCCAGCGCCCGCCGGTAGGCGCCGCTGACGGTGGTCTGCGCGGCGCCCAGGAGCAGGGCGATGACGGCGATCTCGAAGCGGTCGAACACCACGCCGGCCAGGATCACCCCGGCCGCGCCGACGGCCAGCACGATCCGTCCAGCCGTGGTCAGCGGCTGTGGTGCGATCCGCTCGGCGGTGCTCAGCGCCTCGCCGTAGCTGGCGTTCTTGTCCAGCCCCAGCAGGCGGCGCACGCCATCGCGGTCGGCGCGCCGCAGCTGGCGCGTGCGGATCAGGAAGAAGCCGCCGTAGCCGGCCGCGATGATCGCCGCGCCGGGCCAGATCCGGCCCTGCAGGTAGGGGCCGAGCAGCGCAAGCACCGGCGACGCGCAGCCGAGCACGATCGCCAGATCCCACGCATTGCGGCGCCACCAGCCGGGCGGGAGCAGTCGCGACGCGATCGTCCCCAGCAGCACCGCCGCCGCCAGCACCGAACCGGCGACCTGCACCGACTGGAATGCCGTCACAGGCCCAGGCCGCGCGCGATCACGAGCCGCTGGATCTCGTTCGTCCCCTCGCCGATCTCGAGCACCTTGGCGTCGCGGTAGAACCGGCTGACGGGGTACTCGTCCATGAAGCCGTAGCCGCCGTGGATCTGCACCGCCTCGTTGCAGGCCCGCCGGGCCAGCTCGCCGGTGTAGAGCTTGGCGATCGCGGCCGCCTGCGCGAACTCCCGGCCCTCGTCCTTGAGCCACGCCGCCTTCAGTACCAGGTTGCGGCCTGCCTCGACCTCGGTGGCCATGTCCGCGAGCTTGAACTGCACCGCCTGGAAGCGGCCGATCGGCCGCCCGAACTGCTCGCGCTCACGGGCGTAGCGCAGCGCCATCTCGAAGGCGCCCTGGGCCATCCCCACCCCCAGAGCGGCGACGCTGATCCGGCCGCCGTCCAGGATCTCCAGAAACTGCCGGAACCCGGCCCCGCGCGGGCCGAGCAGGTTGCCCTCGGGGACACGGCATCCGCTGAACGTCAGCTCGCGCGTGTCCGACGAGCGCCAGCCCATCTTCTTGAGCGGCGCCGACTGGTCGTAGCCGGGCGTCTCGTTCTCGACCACGATGTTCGAGATCTCGTCGTTGCCCGTGCGGGCGGTGATCGTGACCAGCCGCGAGAGCTTGGTGCCGGCATTGGTGATGAACATCTTCGACCCGTCGATCACCCAGTCGCCGTCCTCCAGCCGAGCCGCCGTCCTGGTGGCGCCGGCGTCCGATCCTGCACCCGGCTCGGTCAGACCGAACGCGCCCAGCGCCCTGCCCGCGGCGAGATCGGGCAGCCACCGGCCGCGCTGCTCGTCGCTGCCGAACAGGTAGATCGGCATCGTGCCCAGCGACGTGTGGGCCGCGACCGTGATCGCGAACGAGCTGTCGACACGGGCCAGCTCCTCGACGGCGATCGCGTAGGAAACGGTGCCGGCGCCCGCGCCGCCCCACTCCTCGGGCAGCGGGATGCCCATCAGCCCGAGGTCGGCGGCGCGGCGCACGAGCTCGACCGGGAACCGCCCCTCGCGATCCAGCTCCTCGGCCACTGGGCCGATCTCGCCCTCGGCGAACTGGCGGACGGTGTCGCGGAACAGCCGCTGCTCGTCCGACAGGTCGTAGCTCAGCACAGCGACTCCGCCAGCTCGACGAGCAGCCGCACGCCGAACCCCGTGCCTCCCTTGGCGTAGTAGTCGCGCGGCCGGGTCAGGTCGGCCGTGCCGGCGATGTCGAGGTGGGCCCACGGGCCGTCGCCGGCGAACTCCGACAGGAAGTGCGCGGCGTAGCAGGGCTGCGCGGCGCCGGACGTCCCGGAGTTGGCCATGTCGGCGATGTCCGACCGGTACAGACGGCGGAACGTGTCGTGGAGCGGCATCGGCCACAGGTGGTCGCCGCTGCGCTCGCCGGCGGCCATCAGCCGGTCGACCCATTCCTGGTCGCGGCCGAACAGGCCGCCGTGGAAGTCGCCCAGCCCGGTGACGATGCCGCCGGTCAGCGTCGCCAGGTCGACGACGTGGGTCGCGCCCTCGCCGCGCGCGTAATGGAGGCAGTCGGCCAGCACCAGCCGGCCCTCGGCGTCGGTGTTGGTGATCTCGATCGTCTTGCCGTTGGCCGCGGTGACGACGTCGTCGACCTTCATCGCGTCGCGGGCGACCATGTTCTCGCAGGCGCCGACCACCGTGACGACGCGCAGCGGCAGGCCCAGCTCCGCGATCGCGGACGTGGCCTCGATCGCCGCGGCCGCGCCCGACATGTCGTACTTCATGCCGACCAGTGAGTTCCGGGGCTTCAGGCTGTAGCCACCGCTGTCGTACGTCAGCCCCTTGCCGACGATGCCCAGCACGACTTCCCCGCGGCGCCGCGGCGCCGCGGGGAAGTCGTGCTGGGCATCGTCGGCAAGGG
>DATLLN010000344.1:0-3167 GCA_035537835.1 Gaiellales bacterium | reverse complement strand
CGCCGCGGCCGCGCCCGACATGTCGTACTTCATGCCGACCAGCGAGTTCCGGGGCTTCAGGCTGTAGCCACCGCTGTCGTAGGTCAGCCCCTTGCCCACGATGCCCAGCACGACCTCCCCGCGGCGCCGCGGCGCCCGCCTGGGCGTGTGCTCGAGGGCGATCAGCAGGGGCGGGCGGCTGCTCGCCTGCGCCGTCGCCAGGAACGCGCCCATGCGCCGCCGCTCCAGGCCGCGGCGGTCGAGCACGCGGACGCGCAGCGCCGGATGCTCACGGGCCAGCTCGCGTGCCCGGTCGGCCAGCTCCTGCGGACCGAGGACGTTCGGCGGCGCGTTCTGCAGGTCGCGGGCGCGGTTCGTGGCGGCGGCGACCAGTCCCGCCCGCCGCGCGGCGGCGCCGACCGCACGCTCCGGCGTCAGCAGGCTCAGCGACGCCGGCACCGGCGGGAGGTCGCGCCGCGTGCGGAAGCGGTCGTAGCGGTAGGTGCCGATCGCGACGCCGTCGACCACGCAGCGCGCAGCCTCCGCGGCGTCGAACCCGGGGATGTCCGCCACCATCGCCATCCGGGTGCCGCGGGCGCGCTGCAGGGCGCGGGCCGCGGCCGCCGCGGCGTTGCGCAGCTCGTCGTCGCCCGCCTTCGCACCGGATCCCATGCCCGCCAGGGCAACGCGCCTGGCACGGATTCCGCGGCCCTCCGTGTGCAGCACCGTCAGCGAGCCGGCCCCCGGCCGCAGCTCGCCGGAGCGGACGAGGCGCGAGATCTGGCCGCCCAGCGCCTCGTCCAGCTCGGCGACGGGCCCGGACAGCTCCAGGGGCTTGGTCACGGCGACCGCCAGCAGATCGGCCTGGACGGAGGTGGGCTTCGCGGCGGAGGTCGTGATCCTCATGCGGGTCTGAGTATCCTAGGGCTCCCCCACGACGGCGAGAGGACGATCATGAGCGACACCAAGATCCAGCTGCCGGAAAGCGAGATCCCGCGGCGCTGGTACAACATCGCGGCCGACATGCCGAACCGGCCGCAGCCGCCGCTCCATCCAGGCACCGTCGAGCCCGTGGGACCGGACGACCTGGCGCCGCTGTTCCCGATGGACATCATCCTCCAGGAGGTCTCGACCGATCCCGAGGTCGCCGTACCGGACGAGGTGCTGGACGTCTACCGGATGTGGCGGCCGACGCCGCTCTACCGCGCCCGCCGGCTCGAGCAGGCGTTGGGCACCGGCTCCCGCATCTACTACAAGTACGAGGGCGTCTCGCCCGCCGGGTCGCACAAGCCGAACACCGCCGTGCCGCAGGCCTTCTACAGCGCGAAGGCCGGCCGCAAGCGGCTTGCGACCGAGACCGGGGCCGGCCAGTGGGGGTCGTCGCTCGCGCTCGCCTGCCAGGTGTTCGGGCTGGAGTGCAAGGTCTACATGGTGCGGGTCAGCTACGAGCAGAAGCCGTACCGCCGGATCATGATGGAGACGTGGGGCGCCGATGTCGTCCCCAGCCCGTCGCCCGACACCAACGCCGGCCGGCAGATCCGCGATGCCCACCCCGACTCGCCGGGCAGCCTGGGGATCGCTATCTCCGAGGCGGTCGAGGACGCCGCGACCCGCGAGGACACCAGCTACTCGCTGGGCTCCGTCCTGAACCACGTGCTGATGCACCAGACGGTGATCGGCCAGGAGGCGCAGAAGCAGCTCGCCGTCGCCGGGGAGGACGGGATCGACGTCGTCATCGGCTGTGTCGGCGGCGGCAGCAACTTCGGCGGCCTCGCGCTGCCCTTCGTCCGCGACAAGATCGCCGGCGCCGACATCGAGATCATCGCCTGCGAGCCCGCCGCCTGCCCGACGCTGACCCGCGGCCCGTTCGCCTACGACTTCGGCGACACCGGCCGGCTGACGCCGCTGGTACCGATGCACACGCTGGGCCACGACTTCATCCCGCCGGGGATCCACGCCGGTGGCCTGCGCTATCACGGCGCCGCGCCGATCGTGTCCCAGCTGCTGCTGGACGAGCTGATCCGGGCGCAGGCATTCACGCAGACCGAGGTGTTCGAGGCTGCGATGACGTTCGCCCGCGCCGAGGCGATCATCCCGGCGCCCGAGAGCTCCCACGCCATCAAGGGGGCCATCGCTGCCGCCCGCCGCGCCGACGAGGCCGGCACCTCGCAGGCGATCCTGTTCAACCTCTCCGGCCACGGGCACTTCGACATGGCCGCCTACGACGCCTACCTCCACGGCGAGCTCGAGGACTACGAGCTGCCCGAGGCCGAGATCCAGCGGGCGCTGCGGGCGATCGAGTCGCTGCCCAAGCCGGCGGGGGTGACCGCCTAGCACATGCCGATCATGACGTGCCCGGCGTGCGGCGGGGCGATCCCCGACGGCGCACGTTTCTGCCCGAGCTGCGGCCGGCCGGTGTCGGTGGCCGGCGGCGAGGAGCGGAAGCTGGCGACGATCGTCTTCGCCGACCTGACTGACTCGAGCCAGCTCGCGACCAGAATGGACGCCGAGGCCCTGCGAGCACTGCTGGCGGACGTCTACGACCAGCTGTCTCAGGTGGTGGCGTCGTTCGGCGGCACGGTCGAGAAGTTCATCGGCGACGCGATCATGGCCGTGTTCGGTGTGCCCACGGCGCATGAGGACGACCCCGAGCGCGCCGTCCGCGCCGCGCTCGGCATGCGATCGCGGCTGACCGGCATCGCCCGCCGCCATGGCCAGGATCTGATCCTGCGCGTCGGCGTCAACACCGGCGTCGTCGCCACCGGCTCCGACATCGGTCGCGACTTCCTGGTCACCGGCGACGCGGTCAACGTCGCCGCACGACTGCAACAGGCGGCCGAGCCCGGCGAGGTGCTGGTCGGCGACCGCACCTTCCGCGCGCTCCAGCCGCTGGTCCAGACCGTCCAGCCGCGCACGGTGATCTTCAAGGGCCGCGAGGGCGGCATCCCGGCTCACGCCGTCGAACGCATCGCGCCCTCCACCGTGTACCGGCAGCGCCGGTCGTCGGGGCCGTTCGTCGGCCGGTCGGGCGAGCTGTCGCTGATCACGACGCTCTGCGATCGCGCCGTCGAGCATCGCCGCCCGCACATGGTGACCGTCGTCGGCGAGCCGGGGATCGGCAAGAGCCGGCTGGCCGAGGAGGTCGTGATCGAGCTGCAGTCCCACGACGAGCCGCCCCAGCTGTGGGT
>DATLLN010000343.1:0-5763 GCA_035537835.1 Gaiellales bacterium | reverse complement strand
AGTACATGCCGTCCGACTGGTCGGCCAGCAGGTGGTAGTCGCGCCGGATCCCCATGCCGCCGCGCATCCGGCCCTGGCCACCCGAGCCATCGACCAGCTCGCTGCGCTCGATCCGCCACGGGTATTCCAGCTCGGCGATCTCGGCGGGCAGGATCGCGCAGTTCGAGCAGTACGGATCGATGCCGTCGTCGCCCGGCGCGTCGCGGCGGGCGCCTCCTCCGCCGCCGAGGATGTCGGCGAGCAGCGTCAGCCGGCCCGAGCGGGGGTCGACGGCCTGGAAGACGAGGGCCGGGAACGACACCTGGCTGGCGGCGACCGAGCGCTCCGGCAGCAGCTCGCACAGCCCTTCGATCAGCACGTCGGTCAGCCGCTGGACGGCCAGGTGGCGCGCGCTCAGCGCCGCCGGGAAGGTCGGGTTGAACATGCTGCCCTCGGGAGCGACTACCCGCACCTGGCTGGTCAGCCCGGCGTTCTGGGGGACGGTCGGCCCGAGGAAGGCGCGGACGGCGAAGTAGGTGCCGGCGTGCGTGCTGGCGATCGGCACGTTCATGCCCGACGGCACCTGCGCCGAGCTGCCCGTCAGATCGACGACCAGAGTGCCGTCGTCCACCGAGACGACGGCGTGCACACGAAGCGGCGGCGTGTCCTCGAAGCCGCCGTCGTCCATGAAGCCCTCAACGGTGACCGCGCGGTCGGGCCATCCCCGAAACGCGGCCTCGGCGCGGCGGGCGGTCGTCTCCAGCAGCGTCTCCATGGCCGTCGTCACCGTGGCCGGGCCGTGGGCGTCCACCAACTCGTCGACCCGTGTCGCCCCCCGACGGCAGGCCGCCAGCTGCGCGTCCAGGTCGCCCAGCGTCGAGGCCGGGTCGCGGACGTTGGCGGCGATCAGCTCGTACAGCGCTCGGATGCGGGTGCCGCCGTCGACCAGCCGCAGCGCCGAGAAGATCAGCCCCTCCTGGAACAGCTCCGTGCACTGGGCGCTCTCGGTGCCCGGGAACCGGCCGCCAATGTCGATGTGGTGGGCGATTGACCCGGCCCAGGCGATCAGCGCACCGTCGCGGAAGAGCGGCGTGAAGACCTGCAGGTCGGGCGTGTGGGTGCCGCCCATGTACGGGTTGTTGCTCAGGAAGGCGTCGCCGGGGTTGACGTCGTCGCCCCACTTCTCGAGCACGGACTCCAGCGCGAACTGCATCAGCCCGAGCTGCGCGGGGATCTGCTCGGAGTTCGCGACCATCCGCCCGTCGGCGGTGAACAGACCGCAGTTGAAGTCGAGCATCTCGCGGATGATCGGCGAGTACGACGAGCGGTACTCGACCACCGCCATCTCCTCGGCGATGTGGTGGAACGCGCTGGCCAGGATCTCCTGCGTGATCGGGTCGATCGACGTGGTCGCCACGCTACGCCTCCTCCCGCTCCAGCACGAGCGTGGCGCCGGCGGCGACCCGGCCGCGCCAGCCCGCCGGGATGACGATCGTGGCGTCCTCCTGCTCGACGATCGTCTGCGGCGCGATCTCCGCGTCGGGCGGCAGCGCCGCGCGATGCACGAGCGTCCAGCGGCGGGCGCCGCCCCCGGCGTAGACCTCGCGCCCGGCGGCCGCGCCGTTGGGCGCGGTGGCGGCCTCGGGTGCGTTCCAGTCGATCGACGCGATGCGGCCCTGGGCGCGGACGCGCAGGGTGACGATCTCCGTATCGGTCACCTCGGGCGTGTAGTCGTACAGCCGGCGGTGCTCGTCCTCGAACCGGGCCACCGCCTCGGCGATCGTCTCGGCGGACACCGGCCGCCCGGCGAAGGGCACGGTCAGGTTGTACGCCTGGCCCCGGTACCGCATGTCCAGCTCGTGGTCGAGCTCTATGGCGGTGGTGACCGCGTCCGAGGTGCCCAGCAGCTCCCGGGCCTCGGCCTCCAGCCGCTCGAGCTCGGCGTCCAGCTGCGCCGGGGTGATGTCGGCCACCGCCCGCAGCCAGCTGCGGCGCAGGTCGTGGCGGATGTCGGTGGCCAGCAGGCCGAGCGCCGCGGCGACGCCCGGGTAGCGGGGCACGACGACCCGGGGGATGCTCACCTCGTCGGCCAGCGCGCAGGCGTGCATCGGGCCGGCGCCGCCGATCGCCACTAGCGCGAACCGGCGTGGGTCGTGTCCGCGGGCGACGGTCATCAGCCGCAGGGCGTTGGCCATGTTGGCGTTGGCGATACGGAGGATCGCCTCGGCCCCCGCCTCGGCCTCCAGGCCGAGCGGTTCTCCCACCGACGACATCACGGCGGCCCGCGCGAGCTCGCGGTCGAGCGGCACGCCGCCGGCCAGGCTGTGCTCGCTGGACAACGTGCCCAGCACGACGTGGGCGTCCGTCACCGTCGCCTCCGTGCCGCCCTTGCCGTAGGCGGCCGGGCCGGGGTCGGCACCGGCGCTGGCGGGGCCGACGGTCAGCGAGCCGAACTCGTCGACCCGAGCGATCGAGCCGCCGCCCGCGCCGATGCAGAGCACATCGATCTGCGGCAGGTTGATCGGCATCCCCGCCGCCTCGCCGGAGAACCGCACCTGCGGGTCGGCGCCCAGCACCAGCCCGATGTCGGCGGTGGTGCCGCCCATATCGAAGGTCAGCGCGTCGCCCTCCCCGACCAGCTGGGCCAGCCGGCCGCCGCCGATCACACCCGCGGCCGGGCCGGAGGCGGCCAGCGCGATCGGCAGCTCGCGGGCGCGCTCCGCCGGCGCCACGCCGCCGTTGGTCTGCATCAGGTGCAGGGGCACCGGGATGCCGGCGCCGTCGACCTCGCCGCCGAGGGCCGTCAGGTAGGTGCCCATCAGCGGCAGCAGCGACGCGTTGAGCGCCGTCGTTGACGCCCGCACGTACTCGCGGAACTCGGGCACCACCTGGCAGGAGAGCGACAGGTCGACGCCTGGCAGCTCCTCCGCCAGCAGCTCGCCGACGCGCAGCTCGTGGTCCGGGTTGAGGAACGAGAACAGCAGCATCACCGCGACCGCCTCGACGTCCGACTCGCGGACGGCCGCCGCCGCGGCGCGCACCGACTGCTCGTCGAGCGGCTCGACCTCGGCGCCCTGCGCGTCCAGCCGGCCGCCCACCTCGAGGCACAGCTCGCGCGGCACGATCGGCTCCGGCTCCGGCGACCACAGGTCGTACACCGCGGCCCGCATCTGGGTGCCGATGGCCAGCACGTCACGGAAGCCGCGGTTGGTGATCAACGCCGTCCGCGCCAGCCGCCGCTGGACGATCGCGTTGGTGGCGACGGTCGAGCCGTGCGCGAGGTACCCGACGTCGCCCGCCTGCGATCCGCTGCGCGCCAGCAGCTCGGCCAGCGCGTGCATGAACCCGCGCTCGATCCGCTCCGGCGTCGAGGGCACCTTGGCGATCTCGACCCCGCCGTCCGCGGCGACGATCACGGCGTCGGTGAAGGTACCGCCGACGTCGATGCCGATCCGGCTGGACTGGTGCTCGCTCACGCGGGCATGCTACGAACTCGGGAGGCGGCCGTCCACTCCGTCGATCGACGTATTACCCGGTGGTCCGGTCGCGCCCGAACGGGTCGCCGCGCAGCGACTCGGTGTGCGCAGCGCAGACCCAGCGGTCGTCGCGACGCACCCACGTCGATGTGTCCGCAGCGTCGAAGCTGACCGGGGCGCCGTCGACGGTCAGCTCCTCGCGCACCGTGTAGGCGACCACGGCCGTGTCGGCTCCCAGCATCCGCACCTGGACGTCGTCCCCGATCTCGAAGCGCTCGATCGTCCAGCTCCCCTGCTGCATCATCGCCGAGTACGTCTCGTGGCCGATCAGCCCGAGGCCCTGGGCGCCGGTGACCAGACAGGGGTCGTCGGTCAGCTCCAGCGCGGTGTCGATGTCCCCGTCCTTGAGCGCCTGCCAGTAGCGGCGTTCGAGCCCGACGAGCTCCTGCTCCGTTGTCGTGGCTGTCATCGTGGTCCTCCTTGTCTAGACTCGCAGCGCGTCGATCGACGCTGTGGGAACGATCCCGTCCGCGCGCCGTGCCAGGTCGGCGTCGAGGGTGACGAACGCGTCGCCCTGCAGCCGGGTCAGCGCGAGGTACTCGGCGTCGTAGGTCTCGGCCCAGCCCTCGCTCTCCGCGATCTCCCAGGCGTTGCGGCGCAGGACGGCATCGCCGAGTAGCCGGATCTTGATCGCCCACGCGCGCGTCAGCAGGTCGAACGCCTCATCGGCCGGGAGCTCGCCGCGGTGCACCGCCTGATGCAGCTCGGACAGCATCTGCGAGCGCAGCAGCGTCGGTGCGAGCAGCTCGTGCCCGGCCGGCACGTCGAATCCCTCACGCGCCAGCTGGAGCACGACACCGCTGTCGACGACGAACCGGGTCATCCCGCGGTCACCTTACCCGCGCCCGGTTCCGAAAAAACGGGCCGGTCGCGGCCCTATTCCACCCAGGGATCGTCGACCGGCTCGCCGTCGCCGGATCGGTGCGGGCCGAACGCGAGCAGCTCGAGGCCGTCCGGACCGGCCTCGAACGCGCGTACCACGCCGGCCGCGACGCGGATCGCGTCCAGCCGCCTCACCGTCAGCACCTCGTCGTCCAGCTTGATCAGGCCGTCGCCGGCCAGGATCACGTACACCTCCTCGGCGGTCGTATGCCGGTGGGCGAACGGCGACCGGCGGCCGGGGTGGATGCGAAACAGGCTGACGCCCGTCTGCTCGGCGCCCAGCGCGGTCCGCGCGACGCGCGCCTCCCACCGGTGCCCGAACCCGTTGGCGACGGCCGCATCCTCGACCTCGCCGAGGTTCAGATGCGTATACGCGCCCCGGGCCATGATCACCGCCCCTCCGGTCCGCCGGCCACTCGGTGCGCCTCTGCGACGATGTCCGCGTCAGGCGGCACTCGTCACCCGCCGATCAGGAACTTCGGCACTCCGCGGATCCGGGCCCGCCCATACATCGACTCGCAGCGCTGCTCGAGGTAGCGCAGATGGCGATCCATCACCTCCTCAACCACGTCCGGATCACCGCGCATCACCGCCTCCAGCGTTTCCTCGTGCAGCTGGATGCTCTCCTCGGTGGCCGCCGAGTCCTCGTCGTGGCTGAGCACGGCGTACAGCGGGCCGGACAAAGAGCGGTAGATGGAGCGCATCGACGACTCCAGCTCAGGGTTGCGGGCGGCGCGCCACAACAGGCGGTGGAACAGCACGTTGCCCTGCGTGATCTGCCACCAGTTGGACTGGTTGGCGCGCTGCAGGCCGATCGTCTCGCGGATCGCGTCGAAGTCCTGCGTGGTGCCGCGCAGCGCCGCCAGCTGGGCGACCCGCGGCTCGACCACGCGTCGTGCCTCCAGCGCCTCGAACACCTTCTCGGCGTCGGGCGGCTCGTGGTCGCCGACCAGCGACTCGGGCATCCAGATCGATGCCACGCGTGTCCCGCCGCTGCCCCCCGCCTCGACCGCCAGCACGCCGGCGTCCTGCAGCGTCTCGATCGCCTCGCGGATGGTATGGCGGCTGACGCCCATCGCCGTGGCCAGGCGCCGCTCGCCCGGCAGCACCTCCTGGTCGCGCAGCCGGCCCGCCTGGATCAGGTCGACGATCTGCTCGACGACGGCGTCCACGGCGCGATCCGGCTTGACCGCGCGGAAGTGGTCGATCTGCGCTCGCTGGGTGTGGACGGTAGCCATGTGTTATGCCCGAAACGGGCCATCAGCGGCCCGCTTGCATACCGCAGGTGGTCTATGTATCGTACCGCTCGCTCGAGCGGCATCCAAACCGGAGTTCGATGAACGCGCTGGTAAAACTCCACGCCGAG
>DATLLN010000342.1:0-8103 GCA_035537835.1 Gaiellales bacterium | reverse complement strand
TCGCATAGGTCTCGAACTTGATGTCGCGGCCCGGGTCGTAGCGCTCGATGGCGTTCATCAGGCCGAGCAGCCCGTATGACACGAGGTCGCCCTCCTCGACGTGCGCCGGCAGCCCGAGCGCCAGACAGCAGAACAGGATTCCCCTCGCCATCAGCACGGAGTATGCTCGTGCACGGGAGGCCAGATGACGAGCTGTCCACACTGCGAGTCACGCGTCGAGGCACGGCACCGGTTCTGCCCGTGGTGCGGCCGCGCACTGCGGACGAAGCTCGTCGAGTTCTTCCCGGCGAACGCGGCGATCGAGGGTGACCGCGGGAGGGCGCTGCGCGTGTCGCGCTACCTGTCCGGCGCCGAGGGCCGGCACACCCGCTTCAGCATCTGGCAGCCTGACGGATCGGCCGCGGCGGCGGTGTCGCTCGACGACGCCGAGGCGGCCCGGCTGGCCTCGTTCCTCCAGGGCACCGCGCCGCCCGCAGAGCGGCAGAGCCTGTTCGAGCGCCTCGCACGTCGCTAGAGCGAGTTGGAGACTTTGCAAATCCTTTGCAATTTGATCATTACGCTCTTCGATTCGTGCGGCTTACTGAGCCTACGGAGCACAGAAGGGGCGACTCGGATACGAGTCCATCCTGAGGGACACTGATCGAGGGTCCCGGGCACAGAAACTCGTCCAACTCGATCGACATAGGGGTCACGCACGAGCGGCCCGTCCTCCAAGAAGGACGGGCCGCTCGCGTGTTCGGGGGTCTTCGGCGGGGGTACTAGTTGAAGAGCCGGGACTTGCCCTCGTTGATGTCGAAGGCGATCGCCTGGAAGATCGCCGACAGGTCGGTCGCCGACGGATGGTTGTAGAAGTTGCCGGGGCTCGCCATCTGCTGCAGCGCGCTGTAGGCCGTGATCGACGGAGACTCGATGGCGTTGTTCACCCCGTTCTTGCACACGTTGGTGCCCGGAGCGGTCGCATCGAGGTCGTAGCCGATCGTGTACACCACGGTCTTCTTGGCCTTGATGGTGGCGGCCGACCGGACTCCCTGGTTACACGGCTGCGTGCGGTACGAGGAGCCGCTCGGGTAGTAGGTCGGGCCGGTGTTGGCCGCGCCGTCGGACAGCATCACGATGATGTCCGGAGCATCGGGGCGGCCCGATTGGTCGAGCTCGGCCTGGGCCGCCTCGATGGCGTTGGCGTAGGCCGTGCTGCCGGCTCCGCGGATGCAGCTCACCGTCGACACCAGCTGGGAGCTCGGGTTGAGCGCGCCGCCGGGACTCCGGTAGTCGTTGACCAGCGGGACGACGACGTACGGGTTGCCCGGTGCGTTGTAGTTGCCGGACGCCGGCGTGGAGCAGCGAGCCCCGACGCTGGTCGCCGGCGGGAGCACCGCCAGGCCGATCTTGGTGCCCGCGGGATCCATCAGCTGAAGGAACGTGCGGATGCCGTCCTTGGCGTTGTTCAGGTCGTTGCACGACGGATCCTGTGCGCCGTTCGAGAACTGGCACATCGATCCGGTGCGGTCGAGCACGACCATCACGTCCAATGGCTGGGCGCCGCAGGGCGAACATGCGGATGCCGTCGTCTGCACGTGGAACTTGTCGAAGCCGAGCAGCCGCAGGAACGTCGTCTTGACGTCCGCCGACTGCGTCACGGACACGGTGTTCGCCGGGCGGCAGCCCGGGAACGCCAAGGTGCAGCTGGTCTGAACATTGGTGCTGACAGCGCCGACGTTCGGCACCGGGTTCTTGCCGCTGCCGCCGTACGCGTACGCGGTGGAGCTCGCCGATGCCGTGTTCGGCAGGTTGGCGGCGCCGGCCAGGGCGGCGGCGTCGGTCGACGCCCGCAGCGCCACGCGGGCGCGGTACGCCTGGGCGACGTCGATGACGAGGCCCAGCATCACCAAGAGGACAAGCATGAACACGATGACGAAGGGCAGAACCTGCCCGCGTTCGCGCATGACAGAACCACGCCGCATACCAGCGCCTCCAAGCCGGCCCCTGCCTCCGGGGCGATCTCCACGAAATGTCTCGCGGTGAAGGAGCGTCCTTCCCGGATGGGTGGAGCCTCAGCCGCACCACCAAACTACGATCACATTGGGGGGTGTGCAACCCCCTCCGATCAGGTAGCGCGAATTCCCCCCAAATGGGGGAGGGGCCGCGGGGGCGGCTACGCCTTGATGTAGCCGGTCTTGCGGTCGCGATCGTGCAGTCGCCGGCGGCGCTTCTCCCAGTGGTAGTCACCGAAACGGCACAGCGCAGCGTCCTTCAGCCACAGCCTTGCGGCGAACGCAGCGCGCGCGACCTCGTCGCGCAGAGGTGTCGTCTCTACGTGCATGGGTTGGAGCCTGCCTCCCTCTGATAATGGGGGGCATGCGGGTGGCCGTCAAGGGGCCAAGGTTCTGGATTCACCGCTTGCGTCAAACCACCCACGGCGGGCACCGCCGGTGCCGGTCAGCGAGCGGCGCCGGGCGTGAACCTGGTGACCTCGATGATCGAGTCGGCGGGGACGGTTGCACGCCTGGCAGCGTCCATCAGCTTGTCCGGCGACGGCGCCTCGTAGAGGCAGTACGACTTCCGCCGGTCAGCGCTCAGGAACGAGAACAGCCAGTGCACGCCCTCGTCGCCGTTGACCGTCTGGATCAGCCGGACGTCGTCGTCCGACAGCTCCAGCTGATCCGCGAAGTTGCGCTCGATCACATACAGGGGCATGCCGCGATCGTATCAGCCGATACGGGTCAGACCACGTCGGTGGGCATACGACGTTGCCTCGGTGCGGTTCGCGCTTCCCGTCTTGCGGAGGATGCTGCGGATGTGGTTGGCGGCCGTGTGCTCGCTGATGTGCAGCGCGGCGCCGATCTCCCGGTTGCTCATCCCCTGCGCGACCAGCTGCAGCACCTCCACCTCCCGCGCGGACAGGTCGTCCGGTAGGGCAACGGCGGATGGTTGCGCACCCGACTGCTCCACCCTGGCCGCCAGCGCGTGGAGTCCGTGCGCCCGCGCCAGCCGCCCCGCCTCGACCGCCAGCTCGGCCGCGCGCTCGCGGTCACCCGGCCCGTCGCGCAGGTACAGCACGCGCGCGTACTGGTGCAGGGTGTGCGCGACCCAGGTGGTGGCGCCCATCGTGCGGTTCTGGGCAAGCGCGTCCTCGAGATGCGAGGCCGCGGTGTCCCACTCGCCGACGGCCGCCGCGAGCACACCCAGGTAGCGGTCGACGGCGCCCAGGAAGGAGACCAGGTGCCCGACCATCGCGTTCGTCCCGCGCAGAGGGAGGAGCTGCTCGTAGACCTCGATCGCGAGGCCGTCGCCGGGCAGCACCGCATACGCGTCGGCCAGGTACGTGAGCGACGCCACCCACAGCGACTCGCGCAGCCGGCCGAGCCCTTCACGGCGCAGCGGCTCGAGCCGTGCCTGCGCCTCCTCGTGCATGCCAAGCTCGGTCAACAGCGCCGCCATCCCCGGCAGCCACGGGCCTGATCGAGGCTCGCCGGCAAGCAGCCGGACGACCGGCGCCAGCTCCGCCAGCCGCGCCTGCTCCCGCCGCAGGCCGAACATCTGCACGCCGTATGCACCCGAGGCATCACGGCCGCGCAACAGCTCCCCCCACTCCCGCGACCGCTCGGCCATCCGCTCGGCCTCCTCGAGGCGCCCGTCACTGAGCGCCAGCGCCGATCCGAACTGCTCGCAGATGTGGAGGTTGAACGGCTGCCGTGCCTGGGCGGACGCCTCCAGCGCGACCGCCAGCTCGCGGCGCGCCGCCTCGAGCTCGCCCAGCGCGGCAAGCGTGACCACCCGCCATCCCATCGCGTCCGCCCGCACGTCGATGTCGCCCAGCTCCTCGCCCAGGTCGCGTGCCTCGCCCAGCACGTCCAGCACCTCGACCAGCGACAGCGACCCGCGCGCCCAGTACGAACGGGTCTGTACCAGCGCCAGCCCCTCCCGCGCGCCGGTCTCGCGCGCCAGCTCGGCCGCCTCTGCGCGCACGACCGACGCCTGCTCGTCCTCACCGACGTACGCCAGCGCCCGGCACAGGCTGGCGAGCACCGCGACCCGGATCTCCGACTGCTCGTCGGTCAGGTCGTCGGCCGCCTCGGCGAGCAGATCACGGGCGGTCTCGCCGGCCAGGGCCGGGCGCCAGGACGCCTCCTCGAAGCCGATGGCCGCTTGCGCGAAGAGCTCGGTGTCGCCGAGCCCACGCGCCGTCTCCGCGGCCTGGGCGTAGGCGGACAGGGCCTCCGGCCAGCGACCCTCGTGCCGCAGCGCGCTGCCCAGGCAGAGCAGCACCTCGGTGCGCTCCGCACCATCCCGGATGCCGAGGTCGAGCGCCGAGCGCAGGCGCGAGGCGGCCTCCTCGAACGCCAGCGACGACGACGCAGCATCGGCGGCACGGATGCTGTACGCGATCGCCGGCTCGCGGGCGAGCGGGCCGGCGGCGGTGAAGTGGTAGGCCAGGTCGGCGAGCGCGCGGCCCTGCGGGCTGGGCATCGACCGCTCGAGCGCCTCGGCGACCCTCAGGTGGAGCTCCGCCCGGCGCACCGCCGCGAGCCGGTCGTAGAGCGCTCGGCGGACGAGCTCGTGCGTGAACCGGTAGGCATGCAGCCGCCCCGGGACCTCCTGGATCATGCCGCTGAGAACGCCCTCGCCGGCCGCGACCAGCGCCGCCGACCCATCCACCGAGATTGTGTCCAGATCGAATTCGGGGCCGGCGACCGCGGCTACCTCGAGCAGCTCGGTCGTGGCGGGGTCGAGCCTGCGCAGGCGCTGGCTGACCACCTCCCGCACGCTCTCCGGGCTCGACAGCTGGTCGATCGACCGCACCATGTGGAGCCGCCCGCCCGCCGTCTCGACGGCGCCGGACTCGACCAGCATCCGCCACAGCTCGGAGACCAGGAACGGGTTGCCCTGGGTGAGATCGCCGACCGCGGCGGCCACCGCGACCAGCTCGTCGTCGCGCTCGCAGCCCGAGGCCCGCAGCACGAACTCGGTCGTGTCCCGCGGGTCCAGCCCGGAGATCCGAAGACGGGTGACGGCGTCCGAGCGCCGCAGGTCGGCCAGCAGGTCGCCCAGCGGCGTGCTGTCCGCGGCGTCCGACTCACGGTAGGTGGCCACCAGCAGCAGGCGGGCGTCGCCGGCGGTGCGGACGAGGTGGCGGATCAGCGCCAGCGTCGGCTCGTCGGCCCAGTGGAGATCCTCGAGCACCAGCAGCACGCGGTGGCGGTGGCTGGTGTTCGTGAGCAGGTCAGCGACGGCGACGTGCAGCCGGTGGCGCGCCGTGTCCGCGTCCGCCGGAACCGGCTCGGGCAGCCCGTCGACGACCGATCCGAGGTCGGGAACGAGGCGGACGAGCTCGCCGCCGACCCGGCCGACGTCCGCCCGCAGCTCGTCGGACGGCGTCGCCCGGACGAGCTGTTCCAGCGCCTCGACCACCGGCTGGTACGGCGAACCGACGACGCTGTCGCAGTCGCCGTAGAGCACCAGAGCGCCGTCGGCCCATGCCTCGTGGGCCAGCTCGCGGACGAGCCGGCTCTTCCCCCCGCCGGGCTCGCCGCCCAGCAGGGCGACCCGCCGCCCCTCTCCGTCGGCCCGCGGCAGCAGTGAGCGGAGCGCCGCGAGCTCGCTCGACCGCCCGACGAACGGGAACGGAGGCTCCAGCCGGAGCTGGCCGGGGAGAGCGCCAACGGTCATCCCGAGCCATTCTGCCACGGGTGACTAGTCAGATCTGACTATCGGCCGGCGCGAGGCGCTGTGACGCCGATCGCAAGTCGGTCAGTCCTGGTCATGCGGTGCGGAAGATTCCCGCGTACCGTGACGTCACCCCTGGGGAGGGGAAACCCCATAGGAGGAGCTATGAGCACGATTGCAAGCACGGCCGAGGCGGCACGCCGCGAGCTGGGATCGTCGTTGAACGGCGAGCTGATCGGTCCCGACGACGCAAGCTACAACGAGGGACGCGCGGTCTTCAACGCCATGATCGACCGCCGGCCCGCACTCATCGTCCGGCCGACCGACACGGCGTCGGTGAGCGCGGCGGTCGGCTTCGGCCGGTCGCACGACCTGCCGATCGCCGTTCGCGGCGGCGGGCACAACGGCGGCGGCCTGGGCGTCGTCGACGACGGCATCGTCATCGACCTGTCGTCGATGGACACCGTGGCCGTCGACCCCGGCTCGCGCACCGTGCGGGTGGGCGGCGGCGCGACCTGGGGTAAGGTCGACACCGCGACGAACCAGCACGGGATGGCGACGCCCAGCGGCATCATCTCGACGACGGGCGTCGGCGGGCTGACGCTGGGCGGCGGCATCGGCCACCTCGCCCGCGGCTACGGTCTGAGCATCGACAGCCTGCTGGAGGCCGAGGTCGTACTGGCGAGCGGTGAGATCGTCACCGCGAGCGCGGACGAGAACAGCGACCTGCACTGGGCGCTGCGCGGCGGAGGAGGCAACTTCGGCGTGGTCACGGCGTTCACGTTCCGCACCCACCCGGTGTCCAACGTGATGGCCGGTCCGACGTTCTGGCCGATGGAGCGGTCGGGCGAGATCCTGCAGTGGTACCGCGAGTTCCAGCCGTCGCTGCCGCGTGAGATGACCGGGTTCTTCGCCTACCTGACGGTGCCACCGGCGGCACCGTTCCCGGAGGAGCTGCACATGAAGCAGGTGTGCGGTGTCGTCTGGTGCTACAACGGCGACGCTGCGTCGTCGGAGGAGCTGTTCGCTCCGGTGCTGGCGACCGAGCCGCTAATGCACGGCGTCGGCGAGATGCCGTTCCCGATGATCCAGTCCGCGTTCGACGGGCTCTACCCGAAGGGCGAGCAGTGGTACTGGCGGGCGGACTTCGTCCGTGAGCTGTCCGACGACGCCATCGCGGCGCACGTCGCGCACGGCTCGAAGCTGCCGACCTGGAAGTCGACGATGCACCTGTACCCGATCGACGGTGCGGTGCACGACGTCGCCTCCTCGGACAGCGCGTTCGCGTACCGCGACGCGGGCTGGGCCGAGGTGATCGTCGGCGTCGATCCCGACCCGGCGAACGCCGACATGATCCGGCAGTGGACGGTCGACTACTACGACGCGACCCACCCCTACTCGGCCGGCGGGGCCTACGTCAACTTCATGATGGACGAGGGCCAGGAGCGCGTGCAGGCCACGTATGGGGCCAACTACGACCGGCTGACGAAGGTCAAGGCGGCGTACGACCCCGACAACACCTTCCACGTCAACCAGAACATCCGACCCGCCTAGGCATGTGCCAGGGGTCAGGATCCTTGGCACATGTGCCAACGATCCTGACCCCTGGCACACCGCTCCTACCTGCTCGGCGGCGGGAGCGGAGCATGCTCCAGGCAACTCTGTCCGCTCAGCTGCCTGCCGTCAACCCCGCGAGTTATGCCGCTTCCTCGGCCCCGCCCAGTTTCACCCGCCGGCCGGCCGCAATCTCGTCGGCGTACATCGTGATCGCCGGCTCACCGATCGAGAAGCCGCTGGCCTTTGCACCGTCGTAGATCGCCTGGCGGACGTTGACCACCGGCTTGCCGGCGTGCTGGTCGTGCACGCGGTCGAGCATTGCCTGAGCGTGCCGCCGCACGCCCTCCCGCTCCGGTGTCCCACCCCCGTTGCCGAACCAGCGTCCCTCGAGATTCGCCACCGCCGCCTCCTTCGTTGACCGAACATACGTTCGCCGCACCGGACGACTCTAGCAGCGATCGACCCGGCAGGCAAAGCATCCAGGCCGCGCATAGTGGAGATGAACGAACTCGGTCGTCTGATCAGAGAACACGTCCCTCAGCGCATCCTCGAGCAGCGCCCCGTGCACCACGTCGGAGGTGGTCATCATCGATCCGGCGGGGCGAATGAGGACTGGACCGCGGTCTTGAGGGGCTGCGCCGGCGGCGAGCTGGCCAGCTGGATCACGGCTCGCCGCGGAACATGGGCCAGGCGCAGGAGAGCGTTCGCCTGCTGCGCGCCGAGCACGACCGGGGATCGGACGAGCTCGACGACGCGGTCGCCGGCTTCCTGGCGCCGGCGCTGACCGAGGTCGGCGGGGAGCGTGAGGCTGCGGGGCTTGCGATCGGCGCGCTGGCGCCGCACCTCCCCCGCTACCAGCGCGCCGATCGCAAGCCCCGCAGC
>DATLLN010000341.1:0-3143 GCA_035537835.1 Gaiellales bacterium | reverse complement strand
TCTGCCCCGCCGACGGGATCGCGGGGAACACCACGCGCACGAGCGCGTCGCTGTCGGCCGCGCTGGCTCCCGGAGCCGCTCACGAGTATACGACTCGCGGCGCCCGGCGTCAGGGCGCCGGGCCGGGGCCCTCCCCCCTTGGCGGGTCCCCGGCCCGGAAGCGTGCCCTCCCGCCTCCGTGCGGACGTCGCCATCAGGCGCGACATCCGGACTACGGCCACCCTAGGCGGACGGGCGCGCCGGGTGGGATGCCGGGTCGTTGCGAGATGGTGGCGATCCGGAGAAACTGCGAGGGATGACCGACACGTCGATGATCGAGGAGGACCAGCCCTACCGTGAGTTCGACAACGGCGCTCTGCGCGTGTTCGGCTACAGCTACGACGTCCAGGCCGTGCAGCAGATCAAGACCGTCTCCGGCCACGGCTGGGTCAGCGGCGCGGCGCTGATGGCCGACAACCACCTCGGCTACTCAATGCCGATCGGCGGCGTCGCCGCTTACCGCGAGATGACCTCACCGTCGGGCGTCGGGTACGACATCGGCTGTGGTGTGATGGCCGTGCGCACCGACGTCGCCTACGTAGACATCGCGGACGATCTGGGCCGACTGGCGGACGAGATCACCGGCCGGATCAGCTTTGGCATCGGCCGCAAGAACCCGACACCGGTCGACCACGCGCTGTTCGACTCACCGGTCTGGGACGAGGTGCCGGAGCTGACGGAGGAGGTACGGGCGAAGAAGGGACCGTGGTCGCTGCGGTCGCGTGCCGAGCAGCAGCTGGGCACGGTCGGTTCCGGCAATCACTACGTCGACCTGCTGGTCGAGCCGGCCACCGGCGAGCTGTGGGCCGCCTGCCACTTCGGCAGCCGTGGGTTCGGCCACGGCGTCGCCACCGGATTCCTCAACCTGGCGGCGCACCGCGGGTTCTTCTCGCAGATGCCCGGCGGCGAGTCGATGCACGCGGCGCCCTCGCTGCTGCCGCTGTCGCCGGAGGCCGCGCGGGAGCTGGGCGCCCGGACGCAGGACGCCGCCGCCCGGGCCGAGATCGGCCACCGGTACACCCTGGCGATGGAGCTGGCGGGCGAGTACGCCTACGCCGGCCGCGAGCACGTGATCGAGCAGGTGCTGGCGATCCTCGGGGCGAGCGAGGTGGAGCGCGTGCACAACCACCACAACTTCGCGTGGCCCGAGGAGCACGCGGGCGAGACGGTTCAGGTTGTACGCAAGGGCGCCACCCCGGCGTTTCCCGGCCAGACCGGGTTCGTCGGCGGCTCGATGGGCGACTGGGCGGTGGTCGTCGAGGGCGTCGAGTCCGAGCTCGCCGTCCGCACGCTGCGCTCGACCGTCCACGGAGCCGGCCGCGTGATGAGCCGCTCCAGGGCGAAGGGCAACCGCAAGGGCACGCGCCCCGGAGTGATCAGCCGCGAGATGATGTCCCAGCGCCTCGATGCGTACCGGCGCGAGCATGGAATCGCCCTCGAGGTACGGGGCGGCGACGTCGACGAGTCGCCGTTCGTCTACCGCCGGCTCGACCACGTCGTCCGCGCGCACGAGGAGACCGGCACGATCCGCGTCACGCACCGGCTGCTGCCGGTCGTGGTCTGCATGGCCGGGTCGGACGTGTTCGACCCCTGGAAGGACTAGCTCCCTATCGGGCGACCAGGTTGACCAGGCGGCCGGGGACGACGATCTCCTTGGCCACCGTCTTGCCATCCAGGTGCGCGGCCACGTTCGGAACGGCCCTGGCCTGCGCCAGCACTTCGGCATCCGCAGCATCGGCCCCAACCTCGACCTCGCCGCGCAGCTTGCCGTTCACCTGCACCGCGTAGACAACGGTGTCAGATACCAGCATCGCCGGATCGGCGACCGGCCACGGCGCGTCCCACAGCCGCTCGCCGCCCAGCCGGTCCCACAGCTCGCAGGCGATGTGCGGCGCCCACGGGTGGATCAGGCTGACCGCCGTCGCGCAGGCGAACCGCAGCTGATCGGCGGTTGCGGCGTCGGCGCCGTCCTGGATCTCGCCGACCAGCTCGTGCACCGCCGACTGCGCGGTGTTGAAGGAGAAGCGCTCGCCGGTGTCCTCGGTGACCTTGGCGATCGCCCAGTGCGCCTTGCGCACCGTGGCGGCGCCGCCGCCCTCGGCGGACGCCGACTCCGGGATCCCCGGGCCGTGGCGCTCGACGGCGTCGTTAACCAGCCGCCACAGGCGAGACAGGAACCGGTACTGGCCGGCGACGCCGCCATCCTGCCACTCTGCGTCCTGATCGGGCGGTCCCAGGAACAAGGTATACAGCCGAGTCGTGTCGGCCCCGTAGAGGTCGATCATCGGGTTCGGCTCGACGACGTTGCCGCGCGACTTGGACATCTTCGCGCCCATGTAGTGGATCATCCCCTGCGTGAACAGGTTGCTGAACGGCTCAGTGAACCCCAGGTAGCCCAGGTCGTTCAGTGCCTTGGTGAAGAAGCGGGCGTACATCAGGTGCAGGATCGCGTGCTCGATGCCGCCGATGTACTGGTCGACCGGCAGCCAGGCGTCCACGGCGGAGCGGTCGAACGGCGCCCGGTCGTTGTGCGGGTCGGCGTAGCGCAGGTAGTACCAGGACGAGTCGACGAACGTGTCCATGGTGTCCGTCTCGCGCCGGGCAGGCCCGCCGCACGACAGGCAGCTGACGTTGACCCAGTCCTCGGCGGAGGCCAGCGGCGAGCGGCCCTTCGGCGCGTAGTCCTGGATGTCCGGCAGCTCGACCGGCAGCTGGTCGTCGGGCTCGGCGACGATGCCGCACCCCTCGCAGTGGACGACGGGGATCGGGCAGCCCCAGTAGCGCTGACGCGACAGCAGCCAGTCGCGCAGCCGGAACGCGATGCGGCCGTGGCCCAGGCTGCGCTCCTCCAGCCAGGCGATGATCGCGGCCTGGCCCTCCGGTGAGCTCAGCCCCGTGAAGTCGCCCGAGTTGACTAGCACCTCGTCGGCGGAGTGCGCGATGAAGGCCTCGCCCTCGCCGGACCCGCCGTCGCCGTCCCGCGGAGCCACCACCTGGCGGATCGGCAGGTCGTACGTCGTCGCGAACTCGTGGTCGCGCTCGTCATGGGCCGGCACCGCCATGATCGCGCCGGTTCCGTACTCCATCAGCACGTAGTCGGCGAC
>DATLLN010000340.1:0-16511 GCA_035537835.1 Gaiellales bacterium | reverse complement strand
CTCGAGGACGACACGGCGGCGCCGGCGATCTCGACCAGGGGGGCCGGCTCGACGGTGAAGCCGAGCTCCGCGCCGGCCGCCGTCAGCGTCTCGACGGTGCCCTGGGCGCGGTGGCCGTAGCGGAAGTTCGTCCCGACCACCACGTGACGGGCGCCCAGCGCGCCGGCGATCACGTCGGTCGCGAACTCCTCGTGCCTTCGCTGTGAGAGCTCCAGGTCGAAGCGGATGACGACCAACTCGTCGGGCCCGATCTCCGTGACCAGCTCGAGCTTGCGCTGCGGCGTCGAGAGCTCCCGCGGAGCGAGCTCAGGGCGCAGGACGCTGACCGGATGCGGGTGGAACGTGACCACGCTCGAGCGCAGCTCCGATCCGGCGGCCAGCGCCATCGTTCGCTCGATCACGGCGCGGTGGCCGAGGTGCACGCCGTCGAAGCTGCCGATGGCGATCGCCCGCCGGGCCGGTTCGGCGTCGCCCAGCGCGAGCTGCCGGGTCACCGCTGGAACACCGCCAGCGAGCGCAGCAGGCCGTCGCGCGGCGCCATCACGGCGACCAGCTCGCCCTCCAGCAGAGCGGCCGTCGGGCCGTCCTCGCCGTCCGGGTCGAGCGGCCTGCCGTGGGCGACTGATGCCGCCTCCTCCTCGGTCAGCTCGCGCACCGGCAGGTGGGGCAGCGCGGCGGCGGGCGTTCGATACCAGGGTCCGCCGGGCTGTCCGGCCACCTGTTCCGGCGAGCCGGCGCCGGCCACGTCGAACGTCCCGACCGTGAGGCGGCGCAGGCTGACGCACATCGCCCCAGCCCCGGTCTGCTCGCCCAGGTCGGCGGCGATCTGGCGGACGTAGGTGCCCTTCGAGCAGGCGACCTCGATCTCCGCCCGCTGGGTGCGGGCGTCGAACCCGGTGACGTCGATTCGCTCGATGCGCACCATCCGCGGCTCCGGCGCGACGTCCTCCCCGCGCCGCATGCGGACGTGGGAGCGCTCTCCGGCGACCTTGACCGCCGACGCGGCGGGGACGCGCTGCAGCACGTCCCCGGTCATGCCGGCGGCCGCCTCCTCGACGGCCGCGCGGTCGGTGGAGCCGCCGGTCACGGTGATCGTCCCCTCCGGGTCGAGCGTCGTCGACACCTCGCCGAACTGCACGACGGCACGATACGTCTTGTCCACGCCCGAGAGGTAGGGCGCGAGGCGGGTGGCGGCTTCGGCCAGCACCAGCAGCAGGCCGCTGGCGAACGGGTCGAGCGTTCCCGCGTGGCCCAGCTTGCGGCCCAGCGCCGGCCGAAGGGAGCCCAGCACGCCGAACGACGTCGGCCCGACCGGCTTGTCGACCAGGTACAGCCCCGGCTGCGGCATTGGAGCTAGGCCGCGGACTCGGAGAGCTGCTCGCCGACCTCGGCCACGATGAAGTCGCGGATCTCCTTCACCGAGCCGGGATGCGAGAAGCCGGCCGCCTGCTTGTGCCCGCCGCCGCGCGACTTGCGGGCGATCTGCGACACGTCGACCGCCCCACGCGAACGCAGTGAGACCCGGTTCGGCGTGATCGTCCCGTCGGCCAGCGGCACCTGCTCGCGGATCAGACCGGCCACCTGGACGCCCTCTACTTCGCGGAGGTCGTCGATCAGGCCCTCGGTCGTCGCCTCGTCCCCCTCGACCAGCGCCAGGTCATCGCGGGTCACGTAGCTGACCAGCAGCCGGCCGTCGAGGAACGGCTGCGCGTGCTCCAGCACGCGGCCGAGCAGCTTCTTCTTGGAGTACGGCACCGTCTCGAACACCAGCTGGTACACCTTGTGCACGTCGGCGCCGTGCTCGACCAGATGCGCGCCCAGCCGCAGCGCCGCCGGGCTGGTGGTGCGGTACTGGAAGCGGCCGGTGTCGGTCACCAGGCCGACGTACAGCGCCTCGGCGATCACCGGCGTCAGCTGGACCCCCAGCCGGTCGAACACCGTGGCCAGAATCTCGGCGGTCGACGACGCGCTGCCGTCGACCAGGTTGGCGCTGCCGTAGCGACTGTTGTCGTGGTGGTGGTCGATGTCGACCACGCCGTCGAAGCGCTCGCGCACCTCGGCGTGGTCGGGCCCCAGCCGGCGCTCGTTGCCGCAGTCGACGGCGAGCAGCGTCCACCCTTCGAGCGAGTCGAGGTCGAGCGACCGCTCCAGCCCGTCCAGGTCGAGGAACGAGTACTCGTGCGGGATCGGCGAGTCCTGGTGGAGGTACAGCCGCACCTCCTTGCCGAGCTGCTGGAGCGCGCCCTTGCACGCGGCCATCGACCCGATGGCATCGCCGTCGGGGTTCTCGTGCGAGGCGACGAGCACGCGGTCGGCCGCAGCGATCGCGGCAACGACGTCCTCGAGGTCACGGGTCAGATCGGCGTCGGTCATGGTGTCGTTGAGGCGTCGGCCTCGCCTTCCGAGGCGCTGGAGCCAGCGTCATCGAGCAGCTCGTTGATGCGCATGGCGCGGTCGACGCCCTCATCATACTGAAAGGTCAGGACGGGAGTCCTCCGCAAGTGCAGCTCCCGGGCCACCCTGGACTGCAACACGCCTTTGGCACGATCCAGCGCGCGCAACGCGGCGTTCCGACGATTCGCACCGCCCAGCACGCTGACCCGGACGGTCGCGTGCTCGAGATCGGCGGTCACGTCGACGCCGGTCACCGTCACGAACCCGACCGCGGGATCGGCCAGCTCATCGACGCCCTCGGCGAGCACGTGGCGCAGGGCCTCGTCGACCCGGCGCTTGCGCTGATGCTTCACCCGATCGCCTCCTCGACGGACAACAGGCGGGCGGACACCCGCACGAGCTCGTACTCCTGCGACGAAAGGTAGCGCTCGGCCTGATCCAGGGCGCGCTCCACCTCCCCCGCCTCACGGCGCACGACGGACAACGCGAGCCGCGACCGCTGCCACAGCTCGTGGTCGCCGACCTCCGCCACCGAGGCGCCCAGCATCCGCTCCAGCCGGGCCTTGGTGGACAGCACGTACCGGCGCTTCTCCTTGAGCGATTGGCTGTGCGGGATGTGGATCTCGAAATCCAGAATGCCCACGTAGCCCGACGTCACGCCCTGCAGTATCGTCGCGGACGAGCTGCGGACGCTCCGGCCTAGCCGCCCTCGAGCAGTGCGCGGACGCGCTCCCGCTCGTCGTCGGGCGTGATCACGGTGACTCGGTCGCCGGCCTCGAGCACCTGCGCGCCGCGCGTGCCCACCTCGGCACCGCCCCTGACGATCTCGCTGACCCAGCCGTTCCCGCCCAGCGGCAGATCGCGGAGGGCGACGCCGACGGCTGCGGATCCGTCGCCGACCACGTAGCTGCCGCCGACCACGGCGACGCTCCACGGCTTCGGCTCAACGGTTTCCATCGGGATCCCCAGCCGGCTCGCCACCGGGGACAGCAGCAGCCCCTGGACGAGCACGGTGACGGTGACGACCACGAAGACGACGTCGTAGATCAGCAGCGAGTGGTCGACCGCGGCGATCACGGCGAACGAGCCGAGCAGGATCGGCACCGCGCCCTTCATACCCGCCCAGCTGATGAACAGCCGCTCGGCGCGGGTCAGATCGGTCCGCCAGAGCAGGACCGCGACCACCAGCGGGCGGGCGATCAGCACGACCAGCACGGCGATCACGGCGCCGTCCACCCAGGTCCGCGACGGGAACGATCCCAGGTCGACGGTCAGGCCGAGGGCCACGAACACGGTGATCTCGGCGAGGCCGGCGGCAGGCGCCAGGAATCCGCGGGTCTCGCTCTTGTAGGGGAACCGCTCGTCGCCGAGCAGGATGCCCGCGACGAACACGGCCAGGAACCCCGACCCGTGGAGCGCGGCGGCGGCTCCGAAGACGACTCCCGCGGCGGCCAGCAGGCGCAGCGGGTAGAACGAGCCGCCGGCCAGCGGCACGCGGCGGGCCGTCCACGCCAGTAGCCGCGCACCGACCACACCGACGGCCAGGCCGACGCCCATCTCCAGCAGGAACCGCTCGGTCACCGCGAGGCCGCTGCCGTTGTCGGTGGCGAAGTCGAGCAGCCCGATGATCAGCGCGATCGCCACCGGATCGTTGGCGCCCGACTCGCCCTGCAGGATCGTGCCGCTGCGTCCGCCGACCTCGCGGTTGCCCAGCACCGAGAACATCACCGCCGGGTCGGTCGGCGCCAGGGCGGCGCCAATGATCGCCGCCGTCGTCCAGTCCAGGTCGAGCGCCAGGTGGGCGCCGACCGCGACGATGGCACCGGTCGCCAGCGTGCCGGGCACTCCGAGGATGCCGATCGGCCAGATCGACGCCCGGAAGCGCCCCCAGCCGACCTGCATGCCGCCCTCGAACAGGATCACGATCAGCGCGACGGTGCCGATCTCGCCGACCTCGACGGGGGTCAGCACCCCCTCGAGGTCACCGATCAGGTCGGACGCGATCGCCGCCGCGGCCAGAAACAGCACCGGGGCGGGGATGCGCAGCCGCTCCGCCACCGGGTACGACAGGATCGCCGCCAGCAGGCCGGCGGAGGCGAACAGCACGATGCGCGCGAAGTCGGACAGCTCGCCCAGCGGGCGCCCTCCCCGGCGACGGCTCGGTTACTCGGTGCGGGCCACTTCCTTGACCGTGTACACCTCGAGCACGTCGCCCTCCTTGAGGTCGTTGTACCCCTCGATGGTGAGGCCGCACTCGAAGCCCTGCGTGACCTCGCGCACGTCGTCCTGGAACCGCTTCAGCGAGTCGATGCGGCCCTCGTGGACGATGGTGCCATCGCGGACGACGCGCACTTGCGCACCGCGCTGGACGAGACCGGACGTGACCATGCAGCCGGCGATCGTGCCCAGTCGCGACACCTTGAAGAGCTTGCGCACCTCGACCTCGCCCATGACCTCCTCGACCTGCTCCGGGGCCAGCATGCCGATCAGGGCGCGCTGGATGTCCTCGGTCAGCTGGTAGATCACGCGGTACGTGCGGATGTCGACGCCCTCGCGCTCGGCCAGCGACCGCGCCTCGGCGTTCGGCCGGACGTTGAAGCCGACGATGATCGCATTGGACGCCGCGGCGAGGTTGACGTCCGAGGCGGTGATGCCGCCGACGCCCGAGTGGATGACGCGCACCGCGACCTCCGGGTGGGAGATCTTCTGCAGCTCGCCCTCCGCGGCCTCGACCGAGCCCTGCACGTCGGCCTTGATGATCAGGTTGAGCTCCTTGAGAGCGCCCTCCTGCATCGCGCCGAACAGGTCCTCGAGGCTGACGGCCTTGTTCCGCCGCGCCATCACCTCGGCGCGCAGCCGCACCGCGCGCTTCTGCGCCGACTGGCGGGCGACGCGCTCGTTCTCGACGACCCGCAGCAGCTCGCCGGCTCCCGGCGGCTTGTCGAAGCCGAGGATCTCGACCGGCATACCCGGTCCCGCCTCGCGGACGCGCTTACCGTTGTAGTCACTCAACGCCTTGACCTTGCCCCAGGCGTCCGACGCGACGACCGCGTCGCCGACGTGCAGCGTGCCTCGCTGGACGAGCACCGTGGCGACCGCGCCGCGGCCGACGTCCAGCCGCGACTCGACGATCACGCCGCTGGCGGGCGCGTGCGGATTGGCCTTCAGCTCGAGCACGTCGGACTGCAGCAGCAGCATCTCGAGCAGCTGGTCGAGGTTCTGCTTGGCCTTCGCCGAGACGTCGACGAAGATCGTCTCCCCGCCCCACTCCTCGGGCTGCAGGCCGTGGTTGACGAGCTCGGAGCGCACCTTCTCGGGCTGCGCGTCCGGCCGGTCGATCTTGTTCACGGCCACCACGATCGGCACGCCTGCGGCGCGCGCGTGGTCGATCGCCTCGATGGTCTGTGGCATCACGCCGTCGTCCGCGGCGACCACCAGGACGGCGACGTCCGTCACCTTGGCACCACGGGCGCGCATGGCGGTGAACGCCTCGTGGCCCGGCGTGTCCAGGAACGTGACCTTGCGGCCGTTCGCGACATCGACCTGGTAGGCGCCGATGTGCTGGGTGATCCCACCGGCCTCGGTCGAAACGACCGACGCCTCGCGGATCGAGTCCAGCAGCGTCGTCTTGCCGTGGTCGACGTGACCCATGATGGTCACCACCGGCGGCCGCGGCTCGAGGTCGGCGGCCGCGTCCTCGAACGTGACCTCTTCCTCCTCCTCGTCGGCCGCATGCTGGATGATCACCTCGCGCTTGAACTCCTCGGCGATCAGGTCGACAGCCTCGTCGGTCAGCGACACCGTGGTCGTGACCATGTCGCCGAGGCCCATCATGAAGGCGATGATCTTGGCCGGGGACACGCCGATCTTCTCGGCGAGATCCTTGACGGTGATCCCGGACGGCACCTTGACGGGCCCGCTGGGAACCTCCGGCTCCTTCTTCTGCTCGCTGCGCCGAGGGCCGCCGTCCCGCTTCTGGCCGGGCTTGCGGCCGGCCTGTGAGTCGATCACGACGCGGCGGCGCCGACCGGAGCCGCCGCCTCGCTGCGGCCGGGGATGGCGCGCGGGCTGCGCGGAACCGGGTTCCGTCGCCGGCACCGTCGCCTTCTCGCCGAAGGCGGCGCGCACCTCCTCGTCGTCGACCAGCTTCTCCTCGCCGGCGGCAGGCGCTTCGGCCGCCGCTGCGGGAGCTGTCGTTGCCTTGGTTTCGGGTGTCTTCTGCTTCGCCATTCGTCTCAATTCTTCCACGCGGCACTCGCCGCCTCAACCTCGACCCGCCGTTCGAGATCCTCAGGAACCGTAACGCTCCTGCGCAACCGCCTGCCGAATGCGCCCCGGCGGCGGGCCAGGGCGGTACATCGGGCGTCCGGGCAGAGGTGCATTCCGCGGCCGCCCAACCGCCGCCCCCGATCGATCACGAGCTCGTCGCCGGCCGTCGTCAGCCTGACGAGCTCGCGCGCCGGACGGCGGGTGCCACAGCCGGCGCACTGACGCTCGGGGGTTACGCCGTCGCCCCCTCTTCCTGCGCGGCCAGCTCGCGATGCGCAGGCACGCCACAGTACCGGCTACCCTCCAGCGCCTGGTTCGGGCAGCGCTTACCGGACGACGTGACCGCGATGCAGCGGCCCGGATGCTCGTCGACCTCGCCCTCGGCGCCGGTGTACGGCGTGTCGGTCTCCTCGGCGTAGTACTCGGTCTCGGACACGATGTCGATGCGCCAGCCGGTCAGGCGGTGGGCCAGGCGGGCGTTCAGGCCCTCCTTGCCGATCGCCAGCGAGAGCTCGCCGTCGGGCACCAGCACGGTGGCCTGGCGGTTCTCGTCGTCGACGTAGACCTCGCGCACCTTGGCGGGCGCGAGCGCCTTCGCGACGAACCGGGCGGGCTCGTCGTTGAACGGGATGATGTCGATCTTCTCGCCGCGCAGCTCGGACACGACCATGCGCACCCGCGAGCCTCGCGGGCCGACGCAGGCGCCGACCGGGTCGACGCCCTGGACGCGCGACTCGACCGCGATCTTGGCGCGGTAGCCGGGCTCGCGGGCGACCGACCGGATGACGACCAGGCCGTCAGCGATCTCGGGCACCTCGAGCTCGAACAGGCCGCGGATCAGCTCGTCGGAGCGGCGGGAGAGCACGACCTGCGGGCCCTTGCCCTCACTGCGCACCTCGAGGATGACCGCCTTGATGCGGCTGCCCTGCTCGTAGCGCTCGCCGGGAACCTTCTCCGAGCCGGGCAGGATCGCCTCCATCCGCCCCAGGTCGACGAACGCGTAGCGGTTGTCGTCCTGCTGGACGATGCCGGTGACGATCTCGCCGACGCGGTCGACGTACTCGTCGTACATCATCGAGCGCTCGGCCTCGTGGATCCGCTGGCGCAACACCTGCTTGGCGGTCTGGCCGGCGATCCGGCTGAAGCCCTCGGGCGTGACGATCACCATCTGGTCGGGCGTGAACCACGACCAGTCGATCTGCGGCTCCGGCTCGGCGGCCTCGTCAGCCTGCGCGCCTTCGGCGGGCGGCTGGACGGGCGCCGGCTCCTCGGCCGACTCGGGGACGATCACGACATGGTGCGGATGCTCGTCGAGGTACACATCCCACGCGTCCTCGGTGACCGACCAGACGGTGTAGTCGCCCGACTCGCGGTCGAGGTCGACCCGCACCGGATGGTGTGCATCCGGCAGCTTCTTGTACGCCGCCAGCAGGGCATCCTCGATCGCGGAGAGCAGGGTCTCCGCCTCGATGCCCTTCTCCTTCTCGACCAGCTTGACGCCTTCCAGGAGCTCCTTGCTCATGGCTTCCCTCCCCGCCCTTCGTCGACCAGGTGCGCGCTGTGCACCACGTCGAGCGGGATCTCCACCGGCTCGCCGTCGAGGTCGATCGTGATCATCTGCTCATGTGCGTTGGTCAGCACGCCCTTGAACGACCGCCGGCCGTCCAGCGGCTGCTCCGTCCGCACGGCGACGGGGCTGCCGACGACCCGCTTGTAGTGGTCAGGCTTGACCAGCGGGCGCTCGATGCCCGGCGACGACACTTCGAGCGCGTACTGCTCGCGGAGCGGCGACAGCTGGCGCGTGACCTGCTCCAGCAGGTCGGTGTCCACCGGGGACGTCTCGCGGTCGATGAAGATGCGCACCCTGTTCGGCGACGGCTGGTCCACGAGCAGCACTTCGATCTCCGGGAACCCGTCCCGGAGCATCGTTTCGACCTGTGTCTGCAGTGGTGTCACCTTGTGCATCAACGTCCTTCTCGACCCTGTCCGAAGGCGAAAAAAAGGTGGGTATTCACCCACCTCCCGGACCACCTTCGGCGCGCTGACTTCTCCCGAAGAATAGCAGGGGGTTCTCCGTGGTAAGAGAATCGTGACGATGCGGGGAGTGGTTCAGCGAGTGGCTCGCGCAGAGGTGCGGGTGGCCGGCCGGGCGGTCGGCTCGATCGGCCCCGGCATGCTCGTTTTCGTGGGCATCGGCGATGGCGACACGACCGAACAGGCCGACCGACTGGCCGGCAAGCTGTCGCGCCTGCGCATCTTCGAGGACGACGAGGGCCGCATGAACCGCAGCGTGCTGGACATCGGCGGCGAGGTGCTGGTCGTCTCCCAGTTCACGCTGCTCGCCGACACCTCCCGCGGCAACCGCCCATCCTTCATCGCCGCTGCCGCGCCGGACGTGGCCGAGCCGCTGGTGGAGCGGGTGGCCGCCGGGCTGCGCGCGGCGCGGCTGCGCGTCGCGATGGGCGAGTTCGGCGCCCACATGGAGGTCGACCTCGTCAACGACGGCCCGGTCACCATCGTGCTCGAGCTCTAGGAGGAGACCGGGCGGTACCGCTGCAGCGTGACGCCCGAGTCGAACCGCTCGGAGCCGAGTAGCTCGAGGCGCTGCCGCGCCCCGCCGTGGAACGGCCGCTCGCCCGCGCCCCACACGGCCGGGTGCGACCAGAACCAGAGCTCGTCGATGGCGCCGCCGTCGACGAGTGCCCGGGCCAGGTCGCCGCAGCCCACCATCGCCAGGTCGCCCTCGCGCCGCTTCAGCTGCGCCACGCCCGCGACGGCATCGCCGTCGATCAGCGAGGAGTTCCACTCGAGCGGCCCTGCCAGCGTGCGCGAGGCGACGAACTTGGGCATCGGGTTGATCAGGTCGGCCCACGCCCCGCTCTGGTCTGGCCAGAACCCGGCCAGGCCCTCGTAGGTCTTGCGTCCCATCACCATGGCCGAGGACCGCTCGAACAACGCCCGGCACGCTGCATCGTGCGCGCCCTCGGCGGCGAACCAGTCCTCGACGGTGATCACGCCGTCGACCGTCATCTGCGTCGAGAGAATGAGTGTTCCCATGGGCCGTCGGCGTACCCGACCGGGGCGCGCGCTACACCTCGGGCGGCGGCCGCGGCCTGCGCTCAGCCCGCGGTTTGGGCTCGGGCTGCGGATTGGGCTCGGGCGGGCGTTCACGCGGTGCAGGCGCCCGGTCGTGCCTGGTTTGGCTGGCTGAGCGGGCCGCGGGCGGGGCTGCGGGCGCTGCGGGCGGCCGGGGCTTCGCCTGGGGGCTGCTCGGTGGGTGCTTCGGTGGCTGGGGAGTGGTTGGTGAGGGGTCTGGCAATTGGCCGACGCTCGCTCGGCCAATTGGCACACCCGGCTCGCTGATCTCGACGGCCAGCTCCTGCCGCAGCCATCGCCGCTCGTGATACCAGCGGCGCATCGTCCGGACGCTCGGCACCGTGGCAACGCCCCCGGAGTGCCGGCTCCGCAGCTCGCGGATGACGCGGGCCGGGTCGTCGCCCGATCGGAACCGTTCCTCGGCGTCCCGTCGTAGAGCCGCCCAGGAGTAGGAGCCCGGCCGGTGCCTCGACGCCGGCGGTTGCGAGCGCACGGCGGCCAGGTGGTCGTCCAGCGCGCGGCTTCGCGGCTTGGTCAGGCAGCCGTGCGCCGACCACAGGCGATGCAGGGTGAGCACGAAATCACGGCCGCTCCTTCGGCGGCGGAAGTCATCGCTCGCATGGCCGGCGCAGAGCCACACCGAGACGCCCCGACCCAGGTGCACCCGCACGGTGCGCCCGCGCGAGCGCTCGACGCAGATTGCGCACACCTCGCTCTTCGTCGACGGCCCACGTGCCTTGTACAGCGTCGCCAACACCCAACCAGTCTGCGGCCGCCGCCGGACACGTGTCAGTCACGACACCGTGCCAACTCCGCGCCGTGTCCAGGATGGCCCTCCCCGAAAAGAGGGCCGATCCTGGACGCACCACGGCGTCCCGCCGCCGACATGCCAAATGGCCGACGCTTGATCGGCCAATTGGCACACCCCCTACCGAGCCGCGATCGGGCGCTTTACAGCGGGCGATGCATGATGTGGAGGCCGACCAGGCCGTCGGTCGGGTGGTCGAAGGCCTCGGGGACGGTGGCAAGCACGTGGAAGCCGAGCGACTGCCAGAGGGCGACGGCGCGGGCGTTGCTCTCGACGACGGCGTTGAACTGCATCGCTCGGTAGCCGTCCGCTCGGGCCTGGTCGAGGACGCGCTCGCCGAGCACGCGGCCGGCGCCGCGGCCCCCCGCGGCCGGGTGACCATGAAGCTCGCTGTTGCCACGTGCGACGCCGGGCCGCCGTGGTTCGGGCCCATGACGGCCGAGCCGAGCACGCGATCGCCGTCGTCGACCGCCACGAACGTGCGCGTCGGCGGGCTGCCCATCCAGATCGCCCGGGCGTCCGCCTCGGCGATGTCGCGGTCCCACGAGAACGTCTCGCCGGCGGCGACGATCACGTGCATGAAGCGCCAGATCGCCGGCCAGTCGGCCGGCGTTGCCTCGCGGACGGTCACCCGCCCCTCAGTCGAGCAGGCCGTCGACGGCGCGCTGGTAGTACGAGACGTCCGGCCGCAGCCAGGCCGCCATCTTGTAGTGCCCGGCGGCCAGCCCTCGCTCGCCCATCCGCTCGCGGCAGCGCCCCATGCAGTAGTGCGCGTAGTCGTTCGCCGGCGCCGAGTCGAGGATGTGCTCGAACTCCGCCGCCGCCTCGCTGTAGCGCCGCAACCGCAGGTAGGCGACGCCCAGCGCCTCGCGTATCGACGCCTTGTCCGGCTCCCGCCGCTTCGCCTTCTCGAGCGGCACGGTCGCCTGGGCGTTGTCGCCGTTCTGCATGTGCGCCCGGCCCTGCTGATAGAGGTCGTACACGGACTGCTGCTGATCCATCGTCTTTCCCAGTTATCGGCGTGACGCGCGGAGGCCGCAAGACCTCCTCTTTCGAGAATAGATCCTCAGTCAAGCCCTCGACGGCGGGCGACCGCCTCGCGCAGCTTCAGTGCACCGGAGGCGCGATCGCGCAGCTCCAGGCTGTGCCGGATCTCGCGCTTCATCCTCCGCGTGTGTGCGCGCAGCCGGCGTGCCGCGACGGCCGCCTCGTACGGCGGCGCGTAGCGCGCGGCGCTCGCATCCTGGGCGAACGGGAACGCCTCAACGCCCCACACGTGCTGCAGGCGGCGGGCCAGATCCTCGTACGTCGCATCCGAGCCGACGGTCACCCCCTGATCGCCCGCGAAGGTGGCGATGTCCGCGAATGCCGCCGAGGCCTGGGCCCGCGGGCCGCGCCGCAGGTAGCGCAGCTTCACGGCCGCCCACTTCCCGATCAGCAGCGCCGCCAGCACGATCACGACCGCCACCAGCAGCCAGCGAATGAAGCTCCGCCCGTGCTGCGGCGCCGCGGCTCCGAGGAACACCCCGTTGCCGCCCGGGCCAAGGCCATGCCGGGCACGGGCGTCGTCGAGGCCCTTGGCCGCGCCGTTCGGGAGCACCGTGGCGACGTACTTGGCCGCCGCCGCGCTGGCCGCGCCGGTCAGCCCGCTGGTCTTCAGGTCGGTGGCCAGCTGCTCGGCGTCCGGCGTCGCGGTCGACGCCCGCTGGTGCAGGACGCGGCCCGGCGTCGGGTCGAAGGGCAGCCAGCCGTAGCCGGCGAACCAGACCTCGACCCAGCTGTGCGCGTTGCGGTCGGTCACCTCGTACGTGTTCCCGCCGCTCTCGGTCGAGCTGCCGGTCGTGAACCCGACCGCGACCCGGGCCGGGATGCCGTGCATCCGCAGCACCAGCGCCATCGAGCCCGAGTACATCTGGCAGTAGCCGTCGTGCGCCCGCAGCATGAAGTCGGCCAGCACCGGGCGGCCGGGCTGGAACTGCGGCGTCTGGTCGTAGCTGAAGACCTGCGGATCGCGGAAGTACGCCTCGACGTCGATCACCGCCTGGTACTGCGTCTTCGCGCCCCCGGCCCCGGACTTCCTCCACACCTGGTCGCTCGCCGCGATGTACGACGGGTCGATCGGCAGCGTCACCTGCCTGGGCACCGTCGAGCCCCACGGCGGGATGACCACGCCGCCGACCTCGATCCCGCGCCTGACGTTGGTCGGGTAGTCGGTGCTGGCGTCGGCCAGATCCTTGGGCGCCGGATCGGGCGCGTAGACCCGCGTCGTGTAGGTCTCGTCCTTCGATGGATCGGCCGCCAGCGTGACGGTGCCGTCCGTTGTCAGCTGTGCCTTCGACGCGTCGTCCAACGCGTAGGCCATCGGTTGGCCGGCCGCCAACAGGTGCGGGTCGGCGAGCCCCTTGACCCGGAACGACACCTGCCTGAGATCCTTGGAGTCGGGGTCGGCGAACTGCGGCAGCTGCTCGACCGGCACGACCACCGACTTGGTGTCGTCGCTGTACACCTGCTGCACCACCGAGTGCTCCTGCCAGCGGTCGTTCGTGAACTCGGTGAGGACGGCCGCCTTCCAGTACATCGGCCGCGGCGACGTGACCTCGAAGACCTCGGTCTTCTTCTTCGGCCAGGTGAACGGACGGTAGTCCTGATCCCAGACGTAGCCGACGCTGACCCGCGGCGCACTGCCGGCCAGCGGATTCCAGGTGCGCCAGGACAGGAAGGCGTCCTTGCGCACGCCCGGCGCGGCGGACAGGATCAGCGCGGCCGCGATCGCGCAGCCACCGACCGCGACGATCTGCAGCACGGCCGAGCCGCGCCGTGGCAGCGACCGCGGGCCGCAGGCGGCCAGCGTCAGGGCGGCCAGCACCAGGAACAGCAGCGAGCGCACGAAGCCACCGTCCATCGCCACCATCGTGGTGGGGACGGCGAAGGCGGCGAAGCCGACGCCGACGGCCAGCAGCGGCCGGCGGCCGACGATCAGCAGCCACGCCAGCGCCGCCAGCAGCAACGTGAAGACCAGCTCGACGTCCGCGACTGCGCCGGGGAAGCGGCCCGTATCGATCGGCGTGGTCGTGTCCAGCCAGCCCTCGGCGCCGTCCGCGGCGGCGTCCCACACGCGGATCGGGTAGAGGCGGTGGCCGGTCTCCCACGGGTAGTGCCCGAAGGCGACGCCGACGGCGACCACGACCGAGACGACCGCGGCGCCGACGGCCAGCCCGCGGCGGCCGGCCGACCACAGCGCAGCCGGCGCGATGGCGGCAACGGCCAGCACGACCACGTCGGCCAGGCTGGCCCACGGCCGCTCCAGGTGCGCCCACTGGAAGCCGAGGAACGCCGCCCACAGCGCGGTCAGCGCTAGCCGCTCACGCATGCGCGTACTCCCGGGCGACGGTGGTGGCGGAGAGGACGGCGCCGACGTCGTCGCCGGCCCGCAGCCGGGCAACCGGGACGCCCGCCCGGGCGAGCTGCAGCGAAGCGGCCTCCTCCGGCCCGTGGCTCGTCGTCCGCCCGGCGAACGTCGGCGCGTCGACCCACACCAGGGCGATGTCGCGGCGGTAGGAGCGGAGCGCGAGCAACCGGTCGGCCAGGGCCGGCGTCAGGGCCGCGCTGACCACGAACAGGCGGGCGGCGTCGACCGACTCGGCCGCGCCGGAGCCGGCGATCAGGTCGCGCAGCATCACGTGCAGGGGGCGCTCGGCGTCGGGCTCGACCGCCGCCAGCGCGGCCATCACCGACCCCCACTCCCCGCCGCCGGCCTGGATCCGCAGGCGCTGGCGGGACGAGCCGTGAAGCACCAGCGAGCACCGCTGGCCGAGCGTCACCATCCGTGACAGCAGCGACGCCGCGGCCCGCACCGAGGCGTCGTACGAGCTGGCGCCGCGCGGGCCGACCGCCGTGATCCGCTCGCCGTCGAGCAGCACGGCAGCCTCGTCGCGCGGCGTCTCCGTCAGCTCCTTGACCATCAGCTTTCGGCGCTTGGCGGTCGAGCGCCAGTGGACGCGGCGCAGGCTCTCGCCCTGCTGGAAGTCGCGGATCGAGTGCAGGTCGTAGCCAGCCGTGCGGTGCAGCAGCGCGCGGCCCTCGTCGCCGCCCGCCGCGCCGGCGTCGGTGAACACGCCGTCCAGGTCGAACACCCGCGGGTAGACCAGCAGCGTGTCACGCCGCTCCAGCGCGATCCGCGCCTCGGCCAGCCCGAAGGGATCGCCCAGCACCAGGTCAGCGGCCTCCAGCGCGTAGCGGCCGCGAGGCACGTCCTCCAGCGTGTAGCGGCCGCGCAGCTCGTGGCCGGAGCGGACGACCGGTACGTCCCGCTCGGGCAGGCCGGCGACCCGCTCGACGACCACCGCTCGCGACGGCAGCGGACCCTCGTCCGAGCGCACCTCGAGCTGCACCTCGACCCGGCCGCCCTCGACCAGCTCGCGGTTGCCGGTGCGCCGGCGCATCGTCATCGGCCGCGCCATGAATCGCACCCACAGCCAGGCCGCAGCCGGCAGCAGCATCAGGCCCAGCGCCGCTGCGAACAGCTCGCTGGTGCCGAACCCCCAGGCAACGATGTACAGCCCCGCTCCGAGGGCCAGCGCTCCCTTGCCGCGGCCGGCCAGCACCTAGACCGGCACCGGCGTGCGGTCGACGGCCTCACGGATCACGTCGGAGGCGTCCAGGCCGCCGCTGCGCGCGTCCGCCGCGAGGATCACACGGTGGGACAGGACGTCCGTCGCGACCTCCTTGACGTCCGCCGGGATCACGTACTCCCGGCCGCGGAGCACGGCGTTCGCCTTCGCCACGCGGAGCAGCGAGATGCCGGCGCGCGGGCTGGCGCCCAGCGCCAGCCGTGCGTCGCCGCGCGTGTGGCGCAGCACCGAGACGACGTAGCGGTTGAGGCTCTCCTCGACGTAGACGGACTTGACCGCCTCGATCGACGCCTCGAGCTCGCCGGCCGAGGCCACCGGCTCGAGGTGCTCGATCGGCTCGTCCGCGGCGTGCTCGGTCAGCATCCGGGCCTCGTCGCTGGGCGACGGATAGCCGAGGTTGAGGCGCATCGTGAAGCGGTCGAGCTGGGCCTCGGGCAGCGGGAACGTGCCCTCGTACTCGATCGGGTTCTGGGTCGCGATCACCATGAACGGCCGCGCCAGCGGATGGGTCATGCCGTCGATCGTGACCTGCACCTCCTGCATGCATTCGAGGAGCGCCGACTGTGTCTTCGGTGACGCGCGGTTAATCTCGTCGACCAGCACCATGTTCGCGAAGACCGGGCCCGGCCGGAACTCGAACTCGTTGCTCTGCATGTTGAACACGTTGACGCCCGTGATGTCCGAGGGCAGCAGGTCCGGCGTCGCCTGGATGCGGGCGAACTCGCAGTCGAGCGACCGGGCGAGGGACTTCGCCAGCATCGTCTTGCCGACGCCCGGGAAGTCCTCGAGGATCACGTGCCCCTCGCACAGCAGCGCCAGCAGGCACCGCTCGAGGAGCAGCTCGGGGGCGCGGATCACGCGTCCGACGTTCTCGATGACGCGGCGCGCGGTCTGGCCGGCTGCGGCGATCGCCTCTGCAGCGGCGGGGTCACGGACTTCGTGTGCTTCCACCTCGGGTACGTCCTCTCGGTCGGGAGCTGCTCAGATGGCTGTCTTTTGTGTGGTACGGACGGGGGCCGCGCTCGGTTCCCGAGCCGTGGCAAGCCAGTCCACGATGGCCTCCGCGCAGGCGCGCTTCGGCCGTCGGGAGATTGGTATTTCCTGCTTTGACGTCACGATCACGATTTCGTTGTCGTCGACGTCGAAGCCGATGTCGCCCCGGCTGATGTCGTTGACGACGATCGCGTCGACGTTCTTGCGCTCGAGCTTGCCCCGGGCGCGGTCGACGGCGCCCTCCCCGTGCTCGGCGGCGAAGCCGATCAGCAGCTGTCCGTCGCGCCGGAGACGCACGTCAACGTGATTGCCGTCGAGAC
>DATLLN010000339.1:0-5773 GCA_035537835.1 Gaiellales bacterium | reverse complement strand
GTGTAACAACGGGGTCAGACCCCGTTGTTACACCGCTGCGTGTCTCAGCGCGGCTCGACGGGGAAGTAGATCTTGACCAGCGCCTCCCAGCGGGCGATCGCGCCGTCCTCGACGACGCAGGTCACCTCGCAGACCTCGACGGAGGTGATGCCGCGGATCGAGCGCTGCGCGGCGGCCAGGGCCTCGCGCACGGCGTCGTCGGAGCCCGTCTCCGAGCTGCCGATCACCTCGATCACCTTGGTCACTGTCATGCCGCTTGCCTCCGAAGCTCAGGTACGGTTGCCCCCTTCGACTCTACACGGACGGGGGTTTCGCACATGCGGGTGCTGCTCATGCAGGACGTCTCGGCGGCGGGCGTGGCCGAGCTGGACGGCTTCGAGCTGGTGCGTGGGTCGGACCCCACCGGGTTCGACGGCGTGGTCTGCTTCCTGATCGACCCGGTCGACGAGCGGATCCTGGCGACACCCGGCCTGCGCGGGCTGGCGACCGTGTCCGTCGGCCTCGACCACATCGACCTGGCGGCCGCCGACCGCCTGAACATCCCCATCGCATACACGCCCGACGTGCTGACCGAGGCGACGGCCGATCTGACGTTCGCGCTGATCCTGGCCGCGGCGCGGCGGCTGGGCGAGGCGGAGCGCTATCTGCGCGGCGGCCGGTGGCGCGAGTGGAGCTTCGACCTGCTGCTGGGCACGGACGTCCACGGCAAGACGCTGGCCGTGATCGGCTCGGGCCGCATCGGCCGGGCGGTCGCCCGGCGCGCGGAGGGCTTCTCGATGCGCGTGCTGGCGGTCGGCCGCGACCGCGCCCAGCTGGAGGCGACGCTCGCCGAAGCGGATTTCGTCGCCGTCACCGTGCCGCTCAGCGAGGAGACCCGGCATCTGATCGGCCCGGCCGAGCTGGCGCTGATGAAGCCCGGCGCGATCCTGGTCAACACCAGCCGCGGGCCGGTGGTGGACGAGGCCGCGCTGGCCGACGCCCTGGCCTCGGGGCACCTGGGCGGCGCCGGGCTGGACGTGTTCGAGCACGAGCCGGAGGTGCACCCCGCATTGCTCGAGCAGGAGCGGGCCGTGCTGGTGCCGCACATCGGATCGGCCACCCGCGAGACGCGCGACGGCATGGCGGCGCTCGCCTGCCGCGGCCTCGCCCAGATCCTCAGGAACGAGCGGCCCCCGAACCTGGCGAACCCGCAGGTGTGGGATCGTCGGTCGGGGTGAAGAGGTCGCGGACGCCGGCGTGCTGCGGGCGCTCGACGGTGACCTGCAGCGGCAGGTCAAGCTTGTCCAGCACGGTGTCGACGCGGCCGCCGACGCGCTCGACCAGGGCGGCCAGCGTGGCCGAGTCCCTGCGCATCTCCGCCATGCCGGTCGAGATCAGGTCGACGACCAGCTCCAGGTCCTCGACCCGGCCCAGCCGCTCGGCCAGCAGATCGCGGTTGACCTGGTCGATCTGGTGGGAGATCGCGGTGAGGGCGTCGTGCAGCTCGTCGAAGTGGCGCTCGTCCCCGTGGGCCACCATGGCCCGCTCGATCGCCCGCTCCACCTGAGCGGGGAGCCGGGATTCGAGCGCCGACGCCGTGGCGCGCAGCTCGTCGACATGGCTCTCGGTGCGGGCCAGCAGCGTCCGCAGATCGGGGACCTGCGGCCGATCGGCGGCGATAGCCGTCGACGGCTCCTCCTGGGGCGAGGGCTGCTCCCCGGTATCCAGCCCGCGGGCACGTGCCCGCAGCTCCTGGATCCGCCGGTAAAGCTGGGTTTCCGCGTCCTCCATCGGAGTCTGCTCGCCGTCCATGGATCCAGTGTAAAGCATCCTCGCCCGACCGCGAGCCCACCGTCCGGACGCGCTGCTAGCGTGGTTTACGTCCGCCAACGATCGGAGGACCCATGCGCGCATTCGACGACGAGGTCAGCTATACCAAAATCATCGATCCAGCCCCGCAGGCCGACGAGATGGCCCTGCCCGCACCCGGCGAGCAGCCGCAGCTGGTCTGGCGCCCGCGGCTGGGCGACCAGCAGGCATATCCGCTGACCGGCCGCATCACCAAGGTCGGCCGGCACGAGACCAACGACGTGGTGCTGGCCGGGCCGACGGTGTCCGCGCGGCACGCCACGGTGCGCGTCGAAGCGGTCGGCGTGGTCGTCGAGGACGAGGGCAGCCTGAACGGCACGTTCGTCAACGGCGAGCGCGTCGAACAGCGGCTGCTGGAGGAGGGCGATCGCATCCAGATCGGCCCGCACCTGCTGCTGTTCGTGCCCGCGGCCGGGAAGTAGGGCTCACCCCTCGAACCGCATGGACGACCAGGACGGCACCGGCGCCAGCTCCAGCAGCGGCGTCTGGTCGGTGGGCATGCGGTACCCGAAGGCGCCGGTCTCCTCGTCGAAGCTGACGTCGAGCAGCCCGGCCTTGACCCGATGATCGAGCCACGCCCCACGGAACACGAGCTTTCGCAGCCAGTAGACGAGCGGTTCCCCGTGGAGCCGCTGCAGCTCGTCCTCGGCCGCGGACAGGTACTCGCCGAGCGGGCTGCGCGGGTCGGCCACCGATCCCTGGGAGGCGAGCTCGACCAGGTCGGCCGACTCGGCTTCGGTCAGGTCGCGCTGGGGCACGAGCTCGAGCCGCACCGCCGCAGCGACCACGCGCTGCGTGAAGTCGGTGCGCGAGAAGCTGTAGCGGTAGTCGAGGAACTCGACCACGACATCGTCGCCCGAACCGTACTGCTCGCTCATCACGCCGAAGGGTACGTCGCCTGATGCCGCGGTTCAGGCTGGAGCGGGGGCCGGTGGTGTGCGAGCGGGGCGAACTGGCGGTCTCGATGTGGACGCGCACGAAGGGCCTGCTCGGCCGGTCCGGCCTGGAGCGTGGGGAGGGCCTCTGGATCCAGCCCACCGGGTCGATCCACATGTGGTTCATGCGGTTCCCGATCGACGTCGTCTGGGCCGGCCGCGACGGCAAGGTGCTGAAGCTGACGCGCAACATCAAGCCCTGGCGGATCGCCTGGTGCCACAAGGCGAAGATCGCGCTGGAGCTGCCCGTGGGGACGATCGACAGGGTCGGCGTGGAGGTCGGGGATCACCTGGTGATCGAGCGCTAGGGGAGGGTTGTTGACGGGCCGCCCGACGCGCTCCAGCGGACGGCCCGTCGCGACGCCAGTCCCTGCCGGGAAGCCTTGGGTGCCACGCCCCCCGTCGGCGTTCGGGACGTAACAGGCATCCCGCGGAACTGCCGTCCGGAGCCGAATACCCGGCCGCCGCGGGGCCGAAACGTCATCGCGGTAGGCTGCCGCTAATGGGGGAACCGTCCTACACGGTCAGGCCGCTCGAGGAGTCGACCTGGCCGGCCTTCGCGGCGCTGGTGGAGGCGAACAACGGCGTCTTCGGCGGCTGTTGGTGCATGGGCTTCCATCCCAAGGGCGTCGGCAAGGAGACGACGGCGGAACAGAACTGCCAGCGAAAGCACGAGCGCGTCCGCGAGGGGACGGCCCACGCGGCGCTGGTCTTCGACGGCGAGGACTGCCTCGGCTGGTGCCAGTTCGGGCCTCCGGACGAGGTACCGCGTATCAAGAGTCGTGCTGCCTACGAGAAGACCCGGATGGCGCCGCCCCCCGACTGGCGGATCACCTGCCACTTCGTCGGCAAGGGCCACCGCCGCCAGGGCGTGGCGAGCGCCGCGCTGGAGGGTGCGCTGGGGCTGATCGCGGGTCTCGGCGGCGGCACCGTCGAGGGCTACCCGGAGGACGCCGGCTCGGTACCCGCGGGGTTCCTGTTCAACGGCGCGCTGTCGACGTACGAGCGCCTCGGGTTCAGCCGCGACCGGAAGATCGGCAAGCACCGCTGGGTCGTGACCAGGACAGTCACAGCCCGCACGTCGTCGGGTCGCTGAGCACACCGCTCAGGAACGTGCGGACGGCTCGGATCCGGTCGTAGTTCTGGCCCTCGGCGTTGAGCGACGACACCAGGTCGTGCAGCCGCACGGTGACGGACAGCTCCCAGCCCGAGGCCGCCTGGGCGCCGATCCGCGGCTGCGGGCTGATCCTGCCGTAGCAGGCGACCCCGTTCTCGCCCAGCGCGAGCGCGTCGCGGGTCATGGTGGTCAGAGTCATGTCGTTCGCCCGCTGGGTGATCGAGAGCGGCCCGGGCCCGTGCGCCGTGGGGTTGCGGACGCCGTTCAGCTGGGCCGGGTCGTCGTCGATCGACAGCACCCAGACGACGACCGGCGTGTCGTGGGTCGCCTCCCAGGTGGCGATGCCGCGCTGGATCGCCGGCAGCGCCTGGGTGATCGTCAGCAGGCCGGTGTTCTCGACGTACCCGCCGTCGCGCACGACCACCGAGGGCAGCGTCTGCACCTGCTGGTCGAGGCATCCGCTCTGGCCGGGCGGCCGCGCCGGCACCGCCCGGTCGCTGTCGCCGACCCGCGCCACCGGGTCGACCACCGGGAAGCGGCCGCTGAGCAGCCCGGCCGTGGTCACCGAGAAGTCCTGCGCCCCGGCGTACAGGTCGGCCGCGTCCAGCAGGCCGGTGGCGCCGGCGTCGTCCGTGGCGTGCACGGGTCGGCACTGGTCGTCGAGCACCGACATCGGCGCCAAGTCGAGCGGCGATTCGGCGACCCGGCCGATGCCGCCGCTGACCGCCATGTTGAACACCGGCGCCGGCATCGGGAAGACCGCGGGGTCGGCCAGGGCGGACTCCCACATGGCGGTCACGCCCTGCGACGCGTCCGGCGCCTGGTTCCAGTGCCGGCCGGCGATCGCGTTCTCCTGGACGGCGGCGCGGTCGAGGTTCCAGCGGCACGACCAGTCGTCGCCGCTCGCGCAGTCCTCGGGGTTCGACCCGACGAAGGGGATCGCTGTGGCGATCAGGTCGTGGTAGAGGCCCCAGGCGACGGTCGGCGCGAGCACCTCGCGGCCGGCCGCGTCGTCCACCCAGCGCGACCCGTCCGCCACCTGGCCGCGGTGCCGGACGTAGTGGACGATGCCGATCGACCCGCCGCTGACGCCGCTTGCCATGAACAGCGCGCGGGCTCGGCGAGTCCGTGCGGCCAGCGACATGCCGGAGTCGCTGCATTCCTCGCGCTGCGCGTCCTCGGGCGGATCGTCGCCGCCGGAGACGATGCAGTCGAGCACGAGGTCGGTCCAGTAGGCCGACTTCGACCCGCCGCCGCTGGCGCCGACCAGCAGCATCGGCAGGTAGGCGGGCGGGTCGCCGCCGCTCGACCGGATCTGCGCCTCCTGCTGATCGAGCCACTCGCCGACCGCCGCCTCGACGTTCATCGGCGCGGCGGCGGACGGCACGGTGCGCGCCTGGTGGCGGGACTGCGGCGCGCACTGCGTCCCGGCGACCAGCAGCACGACCAGGCAGGTGAGCACCGGGATGTGCACCGTGCGGCCCTGGATCTGCCACGAGTAGCGGCTCGTCCAGGCGATCAGGTAGTGCAGCGCGCCCAGCACGCCCGCCAGGAACAACATCATAACGGCCACGGCGCCGGCTCGGCGCGGCGTCACGATCGGGTCCCAGTAGACGAGGACGGCGAAGCCGACGCTGACGCCGATCGCGAACGGGATCGGCAGCGCGCCGGGGATCGGCTGGTCGATCGTCCCGGCCCGCAGCTGCCACTCCAGGTAGAGCAACAGGAGGACGATCAGCGCGATGGCGGGCAGCTCGGGTCGGAGGCCGAGCAGCATCCCGGCGAGGACGCCGGCCGCGGCCGCGGCCCAGAAGGTTGCGCGCGAGTCGCTGAACGGCCACGCCATGGCACCCCCGGGCGGCCGCCCGATCAC
>DATLLN010000338.1:0-5014 GCA_035537835.1 Gaiellales bacterium | reverse complement strand
GCGGCGATCATCTCGGCGACCAGCACGGGGTTGCCGCCCGGGCGACCGGCCAGCCAGTCGCTCAGCTCCGTCAGCCCGGCGGCGTCGCGTGTGGGCCCGGCGCCTTCCCACATGCGCCGCCGCAGCTCGGCCAGCGGCGCGCGCTGCTGCGTGCGCTCGGGTGCGGGGACGTCGACGGTGGCCCCGGTCAGGCCCAGCCCGTGGTCGACGGCACGGTGGGCGAACACGAAGCACTCGAGCAGGGAGTTCGAGGCCAGCCGGTTGGCGCCGTGGACGCCGCTCGACGCGCATTCGCCGCAGGCGTACAGGCCGTCGACGGTGGTCTGGCCCTCGAGCCCGGTCTCGATGCCGCCCATCAGGTAGTGGGCGGCGGGGGCCACCGGGATCAGGTCGCCCGTCAGGTCGAGGCCCGCGCCGGCCACGCCTTCGACCAGGTTCGGGAACCGGGTGCGGATCGCCCCGGCGTCGAGGTGGCGCAGGTCGAGGTAGCTAGTCTGCCCCTCGTCGAGTCGCTGTTGGATCGCGCGGGCGACGATGTCGCGGCCGGCCAGCTCGTCGACGAACCGCTCGCCGTGCTCGCCGACCAGCAGCGCTCCCTCGCCGCGCACGGCCTCGGACACCAGGAAGGCGCGCTCGCCGACGGCCAGGGCGGTGGGGTGGAACTGGACGAACTCCATGTCCCGGATCGCCGCCCCGGCCCGGTGGGCGAGCGCGATGCCGTCACCCAGCGCGCCGGGCGGGTTGGTCGAGCGCAGGTACAGCGCGCCCGCGCCGCCCGTCGCCAGCATCGTCATCGGGGCGCGCACCCGGTGCAGCTCGTCATGGCCGAGCAGCCAGGCGCCGTCGCAGGCGGCGCCGTCGGTTGCCAGGCCGATCACCGCGGTGTGCTCGACGACCTGGATGTTTTGATCGGCGGTCACCCGCTCGATCAGCGTCTCGGCGATCGCGGCGCCCGTGGCTGCGCCGCCGGCGTGGAGGATTCGCCGCCGGCTGTGGCCGCCCTCGCGCCCCAGCGCGTACGTGCCGCCGGGAGCGGTGTCGAACCCCACGCCGAGCGACGCCAGGTGCGCGATCCGGCTCGGTCCGTCCTCGACCAGCGTCCGCACGGCCGCGGGGTCGCACAGGCCGCGGCCGACGCGAAGCGTGTCCTCCAGGTGCTGCTGGGGCGAGTCGTCCGGGCCGATCGCGGCGGCGACGCCGCCCTGTGCGAAGAACGAGTTCGACGCGCGCAGCGAGCCCTTGGTGACGAGCATCACCCGCCCGCCGCGCTGGCTCGCGCAAACGGCTGCGTAGAGTCCGGCGACGCCGGCTCCGGCGATCAGGAGGTCGGGGGCTCTCCGTGTTTCGGTCACGGCCCGGCGGATAATAGCTCAAGTGACTAAAACCTGCCGGGAATGGATCGGCGGGCCGGCTCGTTGAGCCTGGTAGCGTGACAGCAGTGGCACAGCAGACCCCAGCGGACGCGCCCGAGCGGGCCCCCTTCGAGGAGGAGGCGCTGACGCATGCCGATCAGCTGTATCGCATCGCGCTGCGGCTGTCGGGCTCGCCCCAGACCGCGGAGGAGCTCGTCCAGGAGACCTACTTGCGGGCGCTGCGGGCGTGGGAGAGCTACCGCCCGGGCACCAACCTCGCCGCCTGGCTGGCGACGATCCTGCGCAACGTCTACCTGGACGAGGCGCGCAAGCAGAGCCGGCGGCCGGCCGTGGAGGTGCTGGACGACGAGAGCGAGTACTTCTTGTACGACCAGCTGGCGGGCGAGACGCCCCCCCAGACGCACGAGGTGGTGCTCAACCGCCTGTCGGGCGAGGCGATCCTGGACGCGATCGCTAACCTGCCTGAGAACTTCCGTGAGGCCGTCGTCCTCGTCGACGTCGGCGATTTCTCATACCAGGATGCAGCCGAGATCCTGGACGTCCCGATCGGGACGGTGATGTCGCGGCTGCACCGCGGACGGCGCCTGCTGAAGCGCGCGCTGGCCGAGCAGATCCCAGGAGGAGACACGTGACGGTGGACACCTGCAAAGGCGTCGAGCACCAGCTCCAGGCGTACCTCGACCGCTCGCTGACCCCCGACGAGGTCGGCATGATCGAGGTGCATCTGGGTGAGTGCGAGTACTGCCGCCAGCGGTACCACTTCGAGGCGCAGCTCCGTGAGACGGTGAAGACCGTCTGCTGCGGCGACCCGGTCCCGAACGACCTGGTCGACAAGGTGCGCCTGCAGCTGCGCGCTCAGTCCGGGTAGTCGACGTCGCCCGGAGGCGGCAGGTCGCCGCAGTCCACCAGGCGCACCGGCACCTCCCGGCCCGGCGTTTCGCCGGTCGACGGCAGCAATTCCCAGACGGCGCGGGGGAACAGCACGGGGTGTGAGCGGCCGGAGCCGTAGTCCGCGGCGGCCGGCTCACCGACTGTCGCGACCCGGCGCACGGCGTCGGCCGAGAGCCGCGGGCCGTCGCCCAGCACGATCAGCGCTGCGTCCGCGTCGGTCGCGGCGAGTGCGTCCTGCAGTGACGCGGCCTGGCCGTCGGCCCAGCGCCGGCTGACCACGGGCCGCGCGCCATGCAGGTCGACTGCTGCCAGCACGGCATCGGCGTTCGCTCCGAGGACGACGATCACCTCGTCCAGCTCGGCGCCGGCCATCGTCGCCAGCACATGCTCGAGCATCGGCCGGCCGTCGAGGAGGTGCAGCTGCTTCACCGACCCGCCGAAGCGCGTGCCGGCTCCCGCGGCGAGCACGATGCCGGCGGTGCCGGGCGGTCGGGAGATCGTCATCGGTGGATCATCCATCAGGTGGTAGCGTCCGGGCCATGACTGACTCGCTGCTGATTCACGCCGATTCCATGCGGGACGCCGACATGTTCGTCGCAACGGGCGTCCCCTGCACCGATCCCTACACCTACATCGAGACCGACGGCCGCCGGATCATCATCACCAACGCGCTCGAGGTCGAGGTGATGCGCCGCGACTCGACCGCCGGCGAGATCTGGACGGACGACGACTTCGGGATCCGCGAGCTGGTGCGCGGCGGGATGGAACCGCACCAGGCGCAGATGGAGTCGGTCCGCCGGTCGGTGGAGAAGGCGGGGGTCAGCGCGGTGGCCGTGCCGCCCACGTTCCCCGTCGGGCTGGCCGACTACCTGCGCGAGCACGGCGTCACGGTGACCCCCGATCGTGAGCTGTTCGAGGCGCGCCGGCGTCTCAAGACCGAGCGCCAGATCGAGGGCATCCGCGCGGCCCAGCGCGCGACCGAGGCCGCGTTCGCCGCGGCCCGTGAGCTGATCGGGTCGGCCTCCCCCGGCGGTGACGGATTGGTCGCCGGCGGCGAGACGCTGACCTGCGAGCGAGTGCGTGAGGAGATCGTCTCGGTGCTGCGTGCCCATGGCTGCGAGGGCGAACCGCCGATCGTCGGTGCGGGTCCCGGCGGCGCTCGCGTCCACGACCTCGGCAGCGGCCCGATCCGGCCCGGCGAGTCGATCATCATCGACGTCTTCCCCAAAGACAGCGCAAGCCGGTTCTGCGCGGATATGACCCGGACGTTCTGCTTCGGCGAGGCGCCCGACCAGCTCAGGCACATGCACGCCGTGGTGCTCGAGTCGCTCAAGCGCAGCACCGACGAGATCCGCCCGGGCGTCCCCGGCTCCCGGCCGTGGGAGGTCGCCTGCGACGTGATCGAGGCGGGCGGGTTCCGCACCACCCGCGGCCTGGCCGAGGGAGAGCGCCTGGAGGAGGACTTCTTCCACGGCCTCGGCCACGGGGTCGGGTTCGACGTCCACGAGGCGCCCTACATGGGGATGGGCGGCAGCCCCAGCCTCGACGCCGGCGACGTGGTCACCAACGAGCCCGGCGTCTATCGCAAGGACTTCGGCGGCGTCCGCCTGGAGGATCTGATCCTGATCACGGCGGGCGGCAACGAGGTTCTGACGGACTTCGACTACGAGCTGGAGATCCGCTAGCCGGCCAGCCCCAGCTGCTGCAGGACGCCCATCCGGTCGGGCACGCCCCAGTGCTCGGTGATCCTGCCGTCGCGCACACGGACGACGTCGATCACGTCGATCCGCATCGTCCGGCCGGTGGGCGGGTGGCCCATGAACGAGCCGTCGTTGGTGCCGGTGGCGACGTTGCGCGACCAGGCGACGTCGCCGGCGACCGCGATGTCCTCGATCTCGAGGCGGAAGTCCGGGAAGGCGCGCCGCAGCGACGCGATCACGGCCTTCACGCCCTCGGCGCCCTCGGCATGGCCGGGGCCGTAGTCCTGGTGCTCGACCATCGCCGGGTCGATCACCTCGTCCGCCACGTCCAGCCGGCCGCCCGAGAACCCCTCGTCGATCAGGCGCCTGAGAACCGCATCGGGAGATCCCATCGTCATTCACCTTTCGCTTGAGTATCACTGTATCGAATACTGAGATACAGTAGCCGAATGAGCGGGGATGTCAAGCGCAAGCGCCCGTACCGCTCCGAGCGGCGGCGCGAGCAGGCCGAGCAGACTCGCACTCGGATCCTCGACGCGGCCGGTGAGCTGTTCGTCGACGGCGGGTTCGCGGGCACGTCGGTCGCGGCGATCGCGAGCCGGGCCGGGGTGTCGGCGGAGACGGTCTACCAGGCGTTCGGCAGCAAGCCCGCGCTGCTCGACGCGCTCGTCCGCCGCGCCGCGCGGCTCGGCGACGAGGCGCCGATCCCCGAGCAGGCGGGACCGCGCGCCGTCGTGGCCGAGCACGACCAGCGTACGCAGCTGCAGCTGTTCGCCGCCGACATCGTCCGCCGGCTGGAGCGCGTCGGGCCGTTGATGAGGGTGGTCGACGCCGCCGCGGTCAGCGCGCCTGCGATCGCCGAGCTCCAGGGTGCGATCGACAGGGCCCGCCGCGCCGGTCTGGCGGAGTTCGTCGACGCCCTCAGCGCGCGCGGACCCCTGGCCGTCGACCGCGCCGTCGCGGTGGACACGGTGTGGGCGCTGGCCAGCTCCGACCTGCAGCAGCTGCTGATGCGCAGGCGGGGCTGGTCGCGGACCGCATATACGACGT
>DATLLN010000337.1:0-2803 GCA_035537835.1 Gaiellales bacterium | reverse complement strand
CGCCCGACGCGCCGTCGAGGCGCCACTCGCGCGCGATCGCCTCGCGGGCGGCGGCGGGCTGCTCGTACGACGCGTCGAGCAGCGGCGACCACTCGCGGTGGACGCGGTGGCGTGCGGCCAGCAGTCCGGCGGCGGCGTCGAGGTGCTCGTCCGCGAACGGCGTGGTCTCGATGCGGGTCACGCCGGGTGGGTCTCGATCCAGGCGAGGCCCGGGGTCGGGATGAACCGGCCGGGCGCGAACCCGGCCGAGGCCAGCAGGCCGTCCCACTCCTCGCGGGTGCGCTCGCCCGAGCCGAACAGCACCAGCATGTGCAGGTCGAGCTGCGTTGCCAGCCCGGGCGTGTCCAGCTCGCGGATCGACTCGAAGAGGATGAGCCGCGCGGAGGCCGTCATCGCCCGCCGGCAGGTGCGCAGGATCGCCGCCGCGTCGTCGTCCGGCCAGTCGTGCAGCACGCTGGCGAGGACGTACATGTCGCCGCCCTCCGGTACCAAGTCGAAGAAGTCCCCGCCGGCGACGGCGACTCGGTCGGCGTAACCGGCCGCCGCCAACCGCTCCGCGGCCTCGGTGACGACGTGCGGCTGGTCGAAGACGATGCCCCGCAGGCCGGGACGCTCTGCCAGCAGCCGCTCCAGCAGAAGGCCGTTGCCGCCGCCGACATCGACCACCGTGCCGGCCTCGGGCCAGTCGTACAGCGGCATGCCGGCGTCGAGCAGCGCTCCGGTGCGCTCGCGCATCGTGCGGTTGAAGCGGGTCGAGATCTCCGGCCGCCCGGCCATCCAGTCGAAGTACGGCTGCCCGAAGTACGCAGTGAACGCAGCGTCGCCGGTGCGCAGCGTGTGGCCGGCCTCGGCCCACGCGTGGAGCTCCCACGGCTTGTAGGTGCAGAGCCCGGCGATGCTGCCCGGCTCGTCGGGGAGCAGGCGCCGGCCGGTGGCCGTCAGGCGGTAGCGGCCGCCGTCGGTGCGCTCGAACACGCCGCGGCCGGCGAGCGCGGACACGGCGCGGCGGACGACCCGCTGGTCGGTGCCGGTGGTCGCCGCAGCGTCGTCCGGATGCCGCTCCTCGCGTCCGAAGGCGATGAAGATCCCGGCGTCGACGCAGACGCGGACGAGCAGCGGCGTGGACACGTCGATCAGCTCCAGCGGGCCGCTCAGATCAGCGTCCTGGGGCATCGCGGCAGTCTACCGAGGGACTCGTGTAACAACGGCGTCAGACCCCGTTGTTACACAGGGTGTACCGTCCGGGGTGGCAATCCACCTCGGAGGCTTCTTGCCGGCGCGACTCCACCACGTCGACCTCGCGGTTGCGGATGTCCAGCGGTCGCTCGATTTCTACCGGGAGCTGCTGGGGCCGCTGGGCTGGGCCGAGCGCGAGCGCTACGAGACGTACCGCGGCACGGAGGAGGTCGTCTACCTGGCGTGCGGCGAGCAGTACTTCGGCGTCCGCCCGGCCGACGGGGGCGAGCACCGCTACTACGACGTGGGGATCGAGCACGTCGCGTTCGAGGCGGCCTCGCGGGAGGAGGTCGACGGCGCGTACGCCCGGTGCCTGGAGACCGGTGCCTACATCCACTTCGCACCCGAAGAAGACCGCGACGAGGAGGGGTACTACGCCTTCTTCGTCTTCGACCCGGACGGCATCCGCGTCGAGGTGTTCGCCTGGGATCGGAACCGATGAACCTGATCGGGAACCCGGACATCCGGCCGTACCGCGGCGTGCGCGTGCTCTGCGCCGTGCTGTTCGCGCTGGCGATCGTCCCGCTGGCGCTCCACGTCCACGAGTGGTGGCAGTGGGTCTACCCGCTGGCCGGCTGGGCCGGCGCCGCCGCGGTCATCTGGGTCAACGAGCGCGCGATCCGGCGCAGCCCGCTGGGCTGGCGGGATCGCGGCACGAGCATCTAGGCAGGGATCGGGACGGGCGAGAGTGGCCGCTGCGACCGCCCTCCGGCGACGGTGATCCTCCGGCGCCAGACGGAGCCGTCGTCGAGTCTGACCGTGACCGTGTACTGCCCGAACCTGACGATCCTGCGGGTGTACGCGTTCCGTCTCGCCCACCACCAGTGCAGGCTGTACGAGCTGCTCCTCCGCTGGTAGAGCCCGGAGAACGAGACGCTGGCGACCGGCAAACCCGTCTCGCGACACCGCACCACGATCATGCCGCTGTGGCTGCTCGAGTCGGCGATGCTGACGACCAGCGGCGCCGACGTGGTGACGTGCCGAGATGCCAACGAGAATACCGGCTGTGCTTGTGCCGAGGCCGGCCAAGCCAGACCGACCATGAGCAATGGGAGAACTGCGAGCTTCGTGTGCATGCCTCGATCGTCCGCGGAGGGCGCGAGGCTCGCACCCGGAATATCCCCGGTCTGCCGGCAACGGCGACAGGTTCGCCGGACGGTGGCGCCCTCCGTCGCGACGTGCGATCACGCCCCGCGGTGCTGGGTCAGTGGTGACCAGGAGGTGCACATGCGCATCATTCGACGCGCCAGGAGGCGGATCCACTGCCTTCGACAAGGGCACCGATGGCAGCAGCACGACCAGCAGGACGGTAGTTGATCATCACCGGTGATCGTTGCGTGCCTGCCGCCACATCGTTGTGCGCCGCGTCCGGCCGCTATAGCGAGCCGGCGTCTGAACAGCAGGGCCACCCGCCATCCGGAGCGGGTGGGTGGCCCCGCGTGATGAGTGCCGAAGGTGGGAATCGAACACCCTACCTGTGTAGGGTGATCGTGTGCCCGAGCTGAACCGCATCGGCATCGCAGTCGCGGATCTCCGGCGCTCCGTCGAGTTCTACCGGTTGCTGGGG
>DATLLN010000336.1:0-7038 GCA_035537835.1 Gaiellales bacterium | reverse complement strand
TCGGGCTGGTCGTCACCTTGCTGCTGCGGGAGACCCCGCTGCAGGTCCGGGCCGCCGAGCCGGCCCCCACCACACGAGAGGAGACGGCACGACACCGCAGGCAACCATCCACGTCCGCAGCAGCGAGTCGGCGATGCGATCTCGGTGATCGAGGTGCGCTCCGACGCGTCGTTCGACGGGATCCGGTGAACGGCAGCGACCCACCGCCGCCGGTCTGCTCGCCGGCCACCACGCCGGGCGTGTTGTAGTCGCCGCCTGCGAACGCGGTGCCGGCGGTCATGGCCATCGCAACGACCACGCTGCCGGCGCCGATCAGTGTTCGGACGATCTTGCTCATCGTGCACCTCGTTCGAAGGACCACCATCGCTGCAGGACGCTTCGAGCTGTTGGGTCTTCCCGGCGCTGATCAGAGCTCGCGACTCAGCCCAGCGTGTCGCTGTGCCGTGGCACGAAGTGCTGTGAGTCGCGGGGCGGCCGGACGTAGCCGTTGTCCGGCTGGCGCGGCGGCAGCTCGATGCGGTCGCGCTGCGTCCGGTCCTCGTAGGGGATCCGCGACAGCAGGTGGGCGATGCAGTTGATCCGCGCAGCCCGCTTGTCGTCCGCCTCGACGATGAACCACTCGAGGCCAGGCAGGTCGGTCTGGGCGAACATCTCGTCCTTCGCGCGCGAGTAGTCTACATAGTGCCGGCGGGACTCGAGGTCCATCCCGGACAGCTTCCAGCGCTTGGTGGGATCGTCGATCCGGTCCTGGAAGCGGCGGGCCTGTTCCTCGTCGGACACCGAGAACCAGTACTTGGTGAGCAGGATGCCGTCGTCGATCAGCATCCGCTCGAACTGCGGGCACTGGCGCATGAACAGGTGGTACTGATTGGGTGTCGAAAAGCCGAGCACGCGCTCGACGCCGGCCCGGTTGTACCAGCTGCGGTCGAACAGCACGATCTCGCCGGCGGCCGGCAGGTGCGCGATGTACCGCTGGAAGTACCACTGCGTGGTCTCGCGCTCCGTCGGCGCGGGGAGCGCCGCCACCCGCGCCGCGCGGGGGTTGAGCGGGTCGGTGATGCGCTTGATGGTGCCGCCCTTGCCGGCGGCGTCGCGGCCCTCGAACAGCACGACGATACGCGCACCCTCGTCGCGCACCCAGGACTGCATCCGGGCCAGCTCGACCTGCAGGCGCCGCAGCTCACGCTCGTATGCGCGCTTCGCCAGCGGCTTGGGGTGCTTGTCCGCCATCGGGCGATGATACGGCCGCGGAGGGCGGCGCAACAACGGGGTCAGACCCCGTTGTTGCGCAGATGCCCTCAGTACTCGGTGTTGCTGCCGAGGCTCAGGCCATAGATGACCATGCCGTTGATGACCAGCGCGATCAGCGCGCCGACCGGGGCAACGAACACGAAGAAGAACCAGATGAAGAGCGCGAACGCTGCGACGCAGATGCCGAGCATGTTGCCGCTCGGGTTGCCGGAGAACACCATGAAGCCGGCCACCAGCTGGAGGATGCCGACGATCAGCAGCACCCAGCCCCAGAAGGTCGAGCTCGAGAACAGGAACAGCTCGTCCTGGATCAGGTTCGAGCGGTGGATGACGGTCAGCCCGTCGACCACGTTGAACGCCCCTGCGACGACCAACCAGATGGCTGCGAACATCGTCCATCCGGACATGCCGCCGGAGACGGATCGACTCGTTGTTGTCATGTTGACACCTCCCTTCGTGCGGGTCGAGTCATTCGCCCACAGGCTTCGCCGCGACCGGGTCGTGTCCTGCCTGCGTCAGGCCGGGCGCCGTCGCGGGGTACGGTGGTCGCATGGATGATCGGGAGCGACGGTTCGTCGTCCAGCTGCACGACGCAACGACGCTGCACTACGACCTGCGGATCGAGGCCGGCGGCGTGCTGCGGTCGTGGGCCGTGCCCAAGGGGCCGACGCTGGATCCTGCGGTGCGCCGCCTCGCCGTGCCGGTGGCCGACCACTCGATGGCCGCGGGGGAGTTCGAGGGCGTGCACGCCGGTGCGGAGCGGGGGACGGGCGCTGTGATCATCTGGGATGAGGGCACCGCGGCCATCGATCGCGAGGAGGACGGCCACCTGTCGTTCGAGCTCCACGGCTCCAAGCTCCGCGGCGGGTTCGCGCTGACCCGCACAGGCGATCGGCGGTGGATTCTGGTCAAGGCCCGCGACGCCGAGGCCCGGCCGGGATCGGACGTCACCGCGGAGCGGCCGGAGAGCGCCCGCAGCGGGCGCACCTGGCAGGACGTCGCATCCGAGTCCTGATTACGGAACCAAATGGTTCCGAAAAGCGGGATAATATGATCCCGGAAACCGGGACGATCTGCTAGGCTGCGACCGATGCCTGCCCTCAACCCGTTCACCTGGACGGACGCCCTGTCCGACCCCCGCCAGGTCGTCGGCCGCGACGAGTTCGCGGAGCGCGTCGCGCTGCGCCTGAAGGCCAAGACGAACATCGCGCTGTTCGGGCCGCGCGGCACCGGCAAGACGTCGTTCGCGGTGCGCCTGATCAGCGAGCTGGCGCGCCGCCACGGGCCGGACGCGCCGCCGTTCGATGCCGTGTACGTCAACCTCCAGCGGGCATCCAGCATCCCGGCGTTCATCTCCGCCGTCCGCCACGCCATCGACGCGCATCCGTCGCAGGACCTGCGCCGCATCGGCCGCGCCGAGATCAACGCCGTCGAGAAGGAGCTGCGCATCAACCTCGGCGTCGTCCAGGCTGGCATCCGGGGCAGGGGGAAGACGACGCCGGCCGAGGACGAGCAGCTGCTGTTCGCCCAGCTGCTGGTGCTGCGGCGGATGTCCGACCGCATCGTGATCATCTTCGACGAGTTCCAGCGGCTCAACCGCTGCCCCGGCCAGCCGCTGACGATCATCCGCGACGCCCTCACCGGCATCGACGCGGAGAACGTCTCGATGCTGTTCACCGGCAGCATCCGGGAGGCGCTGGCGATGCTGCTGCGCAACAGCGAGGAGCCGCTCTACCAGCAGGCGGTGGAGATGGCGCTGCCGGACATCGACCGCACCGAGTTCTTCGACTTCCTGACGCTCAGCTTCGAGGCGACCGGCAAGCCGGCGTCGGACACGGCGGTCGACCTGATCCTCAACACGACCGGCGGCCATCCCAAGCGGACGCAGCAGCTGTCCTGGCAGGTGTGGGAGGACACGGCGGCCGGCGGCACGATCGACCTGGTGTCCGTCGAGGCGGCGCTCGAGCCGGCGCTGCTGCTGGCGGGCATCCGCGACCAGTTCGACGCGCTGATCGCGGACGACGAGAACCTCGGCCGGATGCTGGACGCGATCGTCGCCAGCGGTGGCTCGGGGGCGACGTCCAAGGCGCTGCTCAAGCGGCTGGGGATCAGCGGCGGCGGAGCCGCGTCGCGCGCGCTCGACAAGCTGCGCCGGCTGGGCTTCGTCGAGCCGGTGCCGGAGGGGCGTGGCCGCTATCGCATCGCCGACCCCTTCCTGGCGGAGTGGCTGCGCCGCACGTCACCCTTCGGCGACAACCCGATCGGCCCGCTCTAGTGTTCGCCCGGTGAGCGCTCCTCAGACCGCCGTTATCCTGTCCGCGGTGCGAACGCCGATCGGCCGGTACGGCGGCACGTTGGCGGGTGTCCGCCCGGACGACCTCGCCGCCGTCGCGGTGCGGGCGGCCGTCGACCGGGCGGGGGTCGAGGCCGGTGACGTCGAGGACGTCTACCTGGGGTGCGCCAACCAGGCGGGGGAGGACAACCGCGACATCGCGCGGATGGCGGTGCTGCTGGCCGGCTTCCCGCTGTCGGTCGCCGGCGTCACCGTGAACCGGCTGTGCGCCTCCGGCCTGTCCGCCGTCGTCTCGGCCTGTCATGCCGTGATGGCCGGAGACGGCGACCTGTTCGTCGCCGGCGGCGTCGAGTCGATGACGCGGGCGCCACTGTCCATGCCGAAGCCCGAGCACGCGTGGTCGCGCGGCCACCGGACGGTGTACGACACGACGCTCGGCTGGCGGTACCCGAACCCGCGGCTGGAGGCGTTGTTCCCGCTCGAGAGCATGGGGGAGACCGGCGAGAACGTCGCCGAGCGCTACGGCGTGTCGCGGGAGGATCAGGATGCGTTCGCGCTGCGCTCGCAGCGGGCCTGGGCCGAGGCGCAGGAGGCGGGTCGGTTCGCCGACGAGCTGGTGGTGCTCGACGAGCTCGCGGGCGACGAGCACCCGCGGCCGGAGACGACCGCGGAGAAGCTGGCGACGCTCCGCCCGGCGTTCCGCGAGGGCGGCAGTGTCACGGCGGGCAACTCGAGCGGGATGAACGACGGCGCCGCCGCGCTGGTCGTCGCCGGCGAGGAGCGGGCACGCGAGCTCGGCATTCCGCCGATCGCCAGCTTCCGGGGCAGCGCCGTCGCCGGCGTCGACCCGCGGGTGATGGGCATCGGGCCGGTCCCGGCCGTGCGCAAGCTGCTCGATCGCACCGGCGTTGCTGTGGAGGACATCGACCTGGTCGAGCTGAACGAGGCCTTCGCGTCGCAGAGCGTCGAGGTGATCCGGCAGCTCGGCCTCGACCCCGACCGCGTGAACGTCAACGGCGGGGCGATCGCGCTCGGCCATCCGCTCGGCATGAGCGGCGCACGGCTGGTCGTCTCCCTGGTGCACGAGCTGCGCCGCCGCGGCGGCCGCTACGGCCTGGCGACGCTGTGCGTGGGCGTCGGACAGGGCCAGGCGGCGCTGTTCGAAGCCGCGCGCTGACCGGCGGGACGGCTACAGACCGCTCGGCCGGTGGTCGATATCGGGAGCATGAAGCTTCCCGTGTGGCTCACGGTGTTCGTCAGCGGGCTGGTCGGCAGCTGGGCCGGTGGCCTGCTCGCCGGGCTGCTGGTGGTGCCGATGGTGTACGGCGCCGACCGTGCGCACCACGATCTGTCCCAGGTCTGGATCGTGCTCTCGCTGGGCTCCGCGCTGGCCCAGGCGGCGATCACCGCCCTGGTGTTGATGGCGCCGCTGCCGTCGATGTCCGGCATCCGCGTCGGGTTCGGCACGGCGCTCGTCGCCACCATCTGCGGGTATCTGGTCTCGACCATCCTGCTCGTGCTGCTGTTCCACGCGGCGATCGACGACAACGTCGCCGCGACCGGAGGGGCCGGCGCCCTGCCGGCCCTCGGCTTCGCCTCGCTGCTGCTGCCGATCGCCGGCATCGCCGTGACCACCTGGATGATCACGTCCTCGGCCGGAGCAGGCGGCGGGGGAGGCGACAAGAGCCACCTGTACCCGGCGAGCTTCTACGACGAGATGCGCCGCCGCGGCGATAGCTGAGGACCGGCGCGGCCGCCGACCGTGGCGGCGATGATGGCGGGCATGCCGGTGTCCGCCGTCGTCGCAGGGATCCGCGGCTACCGCCAGCTGCTCTCGACGCACGACGTGCGCCGCCTCGTGGTGTGGGGCGTGCTCGGCCGGCTGCCGATGGGCATGATGGCGCTCGCGCTGGTGCTGCTCGTCCGGTCGCTGGGAGGCACGTACGGCGAGGCCGGCCTGGCATCGGCGGCCAACTCCGTCGCCGCCGCGCTGACGGCGCCGATCGGCGGCCGGCTGATCGACCGCTACCCACCGCGTCGCGTGCTGCTCGCCTATGGGATCGCCCATCCGGTATCGCTGGCGCTGCTGCTGGTGTGCGCGCTGGTCGATGCGCCGATCGGTGCGCTCGTGGTGGCCGCGTTCGTGTCCGGCGCCTGCTTCCCGCCGATCGGCTCCACCGTGCGGACGATCTGGCCGCGGGTCACCAACGGGCCGCGCCAGCTCTCCACGGCATTCGGCCTGGAAGCGACGGTGCAGGAGCTGATCTTCGTGTCCGGGCCACTGATCGTCGGCGTCGTCGTCGCGGCGTTCTCCGCCGAGGCGGCAATCGTCGTCGCCGCGGTGCTATCGGGGCTCGGCGTGGTCGGCTTCGCGCTGCACCCGGCGCTGTGCGTGCGGCGAGTCCACGAGCACCGGCCGCCCCGGCATCCGCTGGCAGCGCTGCGTCCGGCCGGCGTCCGGCTGGTGCTGGCCTTCAGCATCGGCTTCGGCCTGGCGTTCGGCGCGGTCGAGGTCGCGCTGCCCGCCTTCGCCGAAGATCACGGCGGCCGGTCGCTGGGGGCCGTGGCGCTCTCCGCCTGGTCGGCCGGCAGCCTGTTCGGCGGGCTGCTCGCCGGCCACGCGCCCGAGAACGGCGTTCGCCGGCTGCGCATCCTGTCCGGGCTGTTCGCCGTGGCCCTGCTCGTCCCGCTGGCAGCCGACTCGATGGTCACCATGTCCGTGCTGATGTTCCTGGCCGGCATGCCCATCGCACCCAGCTTCGCGATCACCTACGGCATCATCGAGCACACCGCCATCCCCGGCACCCAGGCCGAGGTGTTCGGATGGGCGAGCACGGCGATCGTCACCGGTCTCGCCTTCGGCGCCGCGGTCGGCGGCAACCTGATCACCCATGTGAGCGTCGACGCGTCCTTCCTGCTCGCGGTCGCCGGCTCCGTCGCGGCCGCCGCGGTGGCGCTCGGCATGCCCACCGGCGCAGCGCCCGCAACCCGGTAGATTCCTCTCGTGCACGCGCCCACCGCAGCCCCCGACATGCAGGCGCTGCGGGCGTGCTGGCACCCCGTCGCCTTCGCGGACGCCGTCACCGAAGCGCCGTACGGGACGATGCTGCTGGACGAGCCGCTGGCGCTGTGGCGGGGCACCGAGGGCCGGCTGCACGCCGTGTCGGACATCTGCATCCACCGCGGCACGGCACTCTCGCTGGGCTGGACGCAGGGCGACCAGATCGTCTGCCCGTACCACGGCTGGCGCTACCGGGCCGACGGCAGGTGCGCGGCGATCCCGCAGCTCGAAGATCCGACCCGGGTGCCAGCCAAGGCGCGGATCCCGGCGTTTCGCGCGGCCGAGCGGTTCGGGCTGATCTGGGTGGCGCTGGAGGAGCCGCGGTTCGAGTTGCCCGACGCGCCCGAGCTCGGCCGCGCGAAACGCCGGGATCCGCGCCTTGGCCGGCACCCGGGTCGGATCTTCGAGCTGCGGGATCGCCGCGCACCTGCCG
>DATLLN010000335.1:0-2013 GCA_035537835.1 Gaiellales bacterium | reverse complement strand
GGCCGTACATGATGCTGAAATCCTCGGGGTCACCCGCGATCGCGCGCAGCAGCCAGTCGCGCCAGGCGACCGCCTCGTCCTCGAAGCCGGCGAACATCAGCGCGTAGAGGCTGAGGGTCGCGTCACGGAGCCAGCAGAAGCGGTAGTCCCAGTTGCGCACGCCGCCGAGCTGCTCCGGCAGGGATGTGGTCGGGGCGGCCACGATGCCGCCCGTAGGGGCATAGGTGAGAGCCTTCAGCACCATCAGGGACGTCATCACCTCGTTCCGCCACTCGCCGTCGTAGGTGCAGCGCGCTGTCCACTCGGCCCAGTAGTCGACCGTCTCGCGGAGGGCCAGCGAGGGGTCGATCGGACGCGGCAGTCGCTCGGACGACGGATGCCAGGTCAGCGTGAACGGGATCCAGTCGCCCGCACCCACCTCGAATTCCGCCACCGTCCTGAGGTCCTTTCCCTGCGTCGGCACCGGCGTGCGCAGGACCAGCGCATCCGGCCCACCGATTGCCGTCAGCGCGTTCCCACGCCTTCGCACCCATGGCACGATCGATCCGTAGTCGAAGCGGATCACGAGCTCCATCTGCATCCGCACGGTGCCGGTCATGCCCTCGACGATCCGGACCACGTCCGGCGCCTTTCCGCGCGGCGGCATGAAATCGACCAGTCGCACCGAGCCGCTGGTCGTCTCGAACTCCGTGTCGAGCACCAGCGTGTCGACCCGGTAGCGGCGCGACGTGCGCTTCACCTCGCCGGCAGGCGCGATCAGCCAGCGGCCGTTGTTGTCGTCTCCCAGCAGCGCCGCAAAGCACGCGCCGGAGTCGAACCGGGGGAAGCAGAGCCAGTCGATCGAGCCGTTGTTCCCCACCAGCGCCGCGGTCTGCAGGTCGCCGATCAGGGCGTAGTCCTCGATCCGCATCGCCGCCGCCGCTCAGGCGCTCCTTAGTGCCCCATCCACAAGATGGGGCACCTAACCGAGCAGCTCGAGGTCCGAGATCGCGGCGTTCGAGCGGCCGGTCGGACTCTCGGTCAGATTCGTGATCCAGAGCAGGTAGAAACGCGATCGTTTGCCCGCCGTGTCGAGCCCGAGGGTCTTGCGCATCGAATCCATCTTGCCAGTGCCGACCAGCGTCCAGCCCCTCAGGTCGGGCGGCACCTGATCGGCCACGTAGGCCTGGTAGGACCAGCCCTGCTTCGGCGTGATCACCCTCAGAGCGCGGGCCACCACCGGCCGGCCCGCGTCGAGATACAGGCCGACGCCGGTCTTGATGTTCCCGAGATCGGGCGTGTCGTAGTTCTCGGTCTCCCACGCGGTGGTCTTGTCGCCGTCGAGCGCCAGTCCCCTCTGCTCGGTGTTCTCCGAACCGTCCCCCGGAGGCGGGTCGTAGTCGTGCACGGCGCTCTCGCTGAGCCCGATCGCCGACAAGCCGCTGACGCCGGCGCCCTTGGTGTCGTCGCCGTTGCCGCCGATCAAGAGCACCGCGGCCACTGCCACGGCCGACGCGATCAGGACGTATGCCGCCACCGGCACGAAGCGCCGCCAGCCCGACTTGCGCCGCGCGACGTTGGCGGGAAGCTCGCTGAGGATCGCGGTCGCCTCTCCCGTCGCCTCGCCCGCGCGGGCGGTCTCGTATGTGAGGACTTCCTCGAGGTCGCCCACGAAGTCGGCCATCGAGCGGTAGCGGTTCTCGAGCTCCTTGGCGGTCGCTCGCTCGAGCACGCCCGCGAGCGCGGCCGACACCTCCGGACGTCGCCGCTGCACGTCCGGGATGCCTTCTCGCACGTGGTTCATCGCGACGCTCATGCCGCGCTCGCCTTTGAAGGGTACGGCGCCGGTGAGCATCTCGAACAACACGACGCCGAGCGAGTAGACGTCCGACTGTCCCGTCACCTCCCGCCCCATCGCCTGCTCGGGCGACACGTAGTCGGTCGTGCCGATCACCTTCCCCGCGCCGGTCAGCTGGTTGCTCTCGAGCCCGAGCGCGATGCCGAAGTCCGTGACCTTCGCGCGGCCCTCATCGT
>DATLLN010000334.1:0-2957 GCA_035537835.1 Gaiellales bacterium | reverse complement strand
CCGCGCGGCCTGGCCGGCGGGGCGCGCTCGCGATCGAGCAGGTCGGCCAGCATCTCGCGGCGCCGGATCAGCTCCGCCGAGCCGCCGCGTACCAGTACCGTTGCCGGGCGGGGCATCGAGTTGAAGTTCCCGGCCAGGGTTTCCTCGTAGGCGCCGGTCGCCAGGAAGGCGAGCAGGTCGCCGGCGGCGATGCCGGCAGGTAGCGGCGTCGATGCGGCGATCGTGTCGAACCCGCAGCTGACGCCGACCACGTCGACCGTCACCGGCTCACCTTCGACGGGCGTGGCGCACACCGGCTCCCAACGGCTGTGCTCCCACGTGGTGTCGCTCAGCAGCACCTCGGAGCTGTCGCATCCCACCCACGTCCGCGGCACCGGATCGGGCTGGCGCTTGACGTGCAGGACGCGGGAGAGATGCAGCCCGGCGCTGCCGTAGACCGCGCGGCCCGGCTCGATCTCGAGCGCGATCCCGGTAGGGTCGATCCCGGCCTCCGCCAGGCCCTCGAGCAGGCCTGCTGCGAGCTCTGCCGCATACCGATCCGGTGGCGGAGCCTCGTCGAGGTTGCGGAGCGCGCGCCCGGTCGGATCCCCGGGGTACGAGTAGCCGCCGCCGAGGTCGATCTCGCGCGGCCGCCAGCCGCCGAGCGCCTCGCCGACGGCGCCCGCCAGGCTGGCCACCCGCCGGGCGTGCACGTGGAACGGCGCCGGGTCGGCGGTGTGGCGTCCGAGGTGGGCGTGCAGCCCGAGCAGGTCGACATGTGCGAGGTCGAGCGACGGGAGCGCGTCGGTCAGGTCGGCCAGCGGGATGCCCGGCTTGTAGGCGTCCGCCACCGCGCCCAGCGGCTCCGCCTCGGTGAACTCGCTGACCATCGTCACGTCGGTCAGGTCGGGACGTACGCGGACGCGGACCCCGCCACCGTGCCGGCCGCCCGCGCGGCGGCCGCGGCGGTTTCGAGCTCGTCGATGCTGTCGACGGTGAGCTGCGCGCCGGCGTCGATCGCCCGGGCGATCAGCTTCGCCGGCTTGGTCGAGCCGTTGACCGAGATCAGGTCCGGCCGCACTCCGGCGGCGAGCGCGATCTCGAGCTCCGCCTGGCCGAACACGTCGCAGCCGGCGCTCTCCTGGTTGAGGATGCGGCGGAGGGCGATCGAGGGGTTCGCCTTGAGCGAGACCAGGACGCGCGTGTCGCCGTGCCGCCAGGCCGCGGCGAGCGCCCGCTGCCAGGCGCGGACGTTCGACCGCAGCGCGCCCCCGGACATCACGTAGAGCGGCGTCCCGAACCGGGCGGCGAGCTCCTCGGCGTCGACGCCCTCGACGGCCAGCCGGCCGCCGGCAACGTGGATCGCGGGCTGGTCGCTGGGCGGCGTCACCGATCCAGCGTACCCGCGCCCGATGCCGGCGGCCAGCCGTCCGGCTAGGCCGTTCGGGCCGGCTCCGCCACCCGCTGCACCAGGCGGTGCTGGTTGCCGAACGGGTCGCGGATGCCGGCGTCGATCCCGTAGAACTGCTCGACCGGCTCCTGCGTGAACTCGACGCCCTTGCGCTTCAGCTCCTCGGCGCTCGCGCGGCAGTCATCGACGTCGAAGATCAGGCCGCCCGCGGCGCCCTGCGCGATCACGTCCTTGAGCTTGCCGAGCGTCTCCGGCGACGTGGGGATTGTGTCAGGGCGAAGCAGCGCGATCCTCAGGTCGGGCTGGGCCGGCGCGCCGACGGTGAGCCAGCGGAAGTTGTCCATCTCCTCGACGGTCACGTCGTCGCGCACCTCGCAGCCGAGCTTGTCGGTATAGAACGCAAGTGCCTCGTCCTGATCGTCCACCCAGAGGGTGACGTGGCTGACAGCCTTGAGCATGGCGGACCTCCTAGTCGTGTGGTGTGCGCTCAGGCTAGTGGCGGTCGGATGCGGCGGCTTCTCGAAAACCGTCGCGTGCGGCCAGCGGCGCCGGCACCCGGCGCCGGCCGCGCGGCCGCATCGCCGCCATCAGCACGCAGGTCGGGATCGGCGCCGACGAGGCCGCCGACGGATGCGCGTCCCGATAGGCGGTCGGCGTCATGCCGTAGAGCCGCCGGAAACTGGTGGTGAATGAGCCCAAGCTGGTCAGGCCGACCTCGCCGCAGATGTCCGTCACCGAGTGGTCGGTCGAGCGCAGCAGCGCCGCCGCGCGCTCCATCCTTCGGGTCAGCAGGTACTGGTGCGGCGTCTCGCCGAACACCCGCCGAAACTCGCGGGTGAAGTGGTCGGGGGAGACGTGGGCGACGCGAGCCAGTGCCGTGACGTCGAGCGGCTCGGCGTAGCGCGAGTCGATCACGTCGCGGGCGCGCAGCAGGTGGCGGCTGGTGGCGATCATTCCCGAACCATCGCACAGGCGGGCGCTGCAGCGGCGCCGGCGCTATGCTCGCTGGCGGGGTCGAAGGACGCCGGTGCATCCGGCGATCGGTGTTGGGGGACTGGCGTGATGAGTGGCACGGGCGCCGGGCGCTAGGCGGTGACTCGCAGGGGGCCGCACTGAGCGCGACCACCTGCCCGCCGCGGCGGAGCGTGGGTGTCGTTCAGCGGAGCTCTTCGACCAGCCCGATGACGACCCCGGCGGGGCCGCGGATGTAGCCGTACCGGTAGATGTCGTCGTACTGCGCCACCTGGCCCACCAGCTCGGCCCCGTGGGGGCGCAGGCGCTCGACGCTGTCGTCGACGTCGTCGACGACGAAGCTGAGGCGGGGGATGCCCGGGGGGTTCACCGGCGCCCTCGGCGCACCGCCGGTGGCGGGCGGTCTGTGGAACGACGACAGCTCGTCCCGGCCGTGGCCGTCCGGGGTGCGGAGGAAGGCGAGGTCGGCGCGGACGCCGTCCAGCCCGACCAGCTGGTCGACCCACTCGCCCTCCACCGTGGTCTCGCCCTCGAGCTCCAGGCCCAGTTCGACGAAGAACGCGATCGCAGCCGCGAGATCCTCGACCACGAAGCC